>CAXHAT010000140.1:0-21142 GCA_964014485.1 uncultured Deferribacteres bacterium | reverse complement strand
CGTAGAAACAGTGTTATTCAGGCATAATTTGAGATTATGCCTTCTATGAGTAACATCAGTTTTAACATCTCCAGGGCACGGGCATCTGCAGCAACCGGAAATATTCAGGAAATTCCGCCCTTTTCGCCAAGAAATGTCCTGGGCGACGTGATAATTTCACCCCATGACAACTTACCCATTTCCATCCGCTGCAATTCGCGCACAGCTTCTGAAGGGCGGTGTGATACCTGCGCACCCGCTTGCTTTAAATCAGCATCGCAAGCTTGACGAACGCAGACAGCGGGCCCTGACCCGGTACTATTGCGCTGCCGGCTCCAGCGGTATTGCCGTTGGCGTTCATACGACCCAGTTTGAAATTCGGAACCCCGGAATCGATTTGCTCGAGCCAGTCCTGACCCTTGCCGCCGAAACAATGGATCAGCACGTGGTCAGAACCGGTAAGCCGATCATTAAGATCGCGGGGATCGTTGGTGAGACGCGGCAAGCCTGCGAGGAAGCCAAACTCGCTGTAGACCTGGGCTACCATATCGGTCTGGTGAGCCTGTCTGCCCTGCAAGAGGCAAACACAGAAGCGCTTTGCGATCATTTGAAGGAAATAGCCCGCATCATCCCGTTGATGGGCTTTTATCTGCAACCGGCGGTGGGTGGCCGGCTTCTGCCGTTCGAATTCTGGCAAAAAGCGATCGAAATCCCCAATCTGCTGGCAATCAAAATCGCGCCATTCAATCGCTACCAGACGCTGGACGTTGTCCGGGCCGTCTGGTCTTCTGAGCGCCAGGATGTGGCCTTGTATACCGGAAATGACGATAACATTTGCCTTGATCTGCTCACGCCCTTTCATTTTGGCGGACCAGAACAGAGAAAGCCGCAGCGCATGGTTGGCGGTTTACTTGGGCATTGGGCCTGCTGGACGCGAAGCGCGGTTGAGCTGGTCGAACAACTTAAGACCTACACGAGTACGTCAGCACCGGCGCCGCAGCAATTGCTTCAACTGGCTCAGGAAACGACTGACGCCAATGCCGCGATTTTCGATGCGGCCAACGGCTTTGCCGGCTGTATTCCAGGCGTACATGAAATTCTGCGGCGACAGGGTTTTCTGGAAGGAACCTGGATGCTCAATCCGCAAGAGGTTCTCTCGAAATCCCAATTTGCAGAAATTGATCGCATCTATAAATCATATCCTCACTTAAACGACGACCATTTTGTACAGGAGAACTTACACAAATGGCTGGATTGACAGTTCAACAAGCCCTGGCACGCACAGGTACCTTCTCTGTATCAGATCCCCAAAGCGAAGTCGAGAAAACATGTCAATCCGCTTTGGGGGCAAGCGGCGCCGCTGGCAATGGCAGCAATTTCGATATCGCCGTCCTTCGGGCAGATGACGAAAAACTTGCCTCGATTGCCGAAAAAGCCCCTGAAGGGAATCCTTGGATCTATGTCTCGCTAGACGAGAACGGCGCCGGGCAGCTCGTCGCCTCCGTTCCGAACATTCTCTATTTATACACGACTCGACTCTTGGAAGACTGGCAGGATTTACCTGTCTCCGACTTTGCCGGAGGCCGCTATTTTCAAACTGCCTTTCGTTGGCACCGCCCACTCTTCGACTATCTCTTGACGCAGATGTGGCGCACCGCCTGCGGATTCGATCCTGAAGAGCACATTCAGGATCTGGCGCGAACCGGGTACACTCACGTCGAAGTCAATGGCATCGCCGGGCCGACGCCGTACGAAGAATCAGTTCCAGGTGAATTCTACTCACAGTTCTACAACTATTGTTTTGGTCTTGATCAGTTTGTCTACAGCACACTCAACAAGGGCGTCTACCCAATGGACTATTTGTCGCACAATCTGGGTGTGCTGAAGAGATATGCAAAACTGGCGCAAAAATACGGACTTGCCCCTGGCATGCTCTGCTTCGAACCGCGCACAGTCCCGGAGAAGTTCTTCAACAAATATCCCACTCTTCGTGGAGCGCGCGTCGATCACCCCTACAGAAGCCGCAAGCCGCGCTATACCCTGACGCATGCGCACCCGCTCGTACGGGAGCACTACACGGAAATGGTGCAAAGACTCATGCAGGAAGTTCCGGAATTGAGCTGCATCAGCGTTTGGAGCAACGACAGTGGCGCCGGCTTTGAATACACCAGTTCCCTTTATGTTGGCCGAAACGGAGGCCCCTATCTTATTCGTGAGTGGCGGACGCACGAGCAAATCGCGGAAGTTGCGGGCAAGAACATCGTTGATTTCCTGAAGATTCTTCGCGATGCGGCGGCCACGACCAATCCTGATTTCAAGGTCGCCCTGCGTCTCGAGCCGTTCAAAGTCGAACATGATCATATTCTCGAAGCGCTCGAACCCAACCTGGACATCGAAGTGCCTTCTCTGCTCGTACGAGGCTACGAACTGCCTTACTCGCATCCTCAGTACCCGGATCATGGCAATGTTGCCGGCAGTGTCCAGCATACGGCCCTGGATGCGCAGGAAGAACAGCTCCTCAGCGAACACAGCGCGAAAGGTCTGGACGCGCATCTGGTGTACACGCACGGAAACGGGTTCAACTTTGAACCGCTTTTCGGGCTGCCTTTCCCCAAGATGCTGCACGCTAAACTGAGTGCAATGCGCTCTTCCGGGTTCAAGTTTGTTGCCAATATCGGCGGACTCACGCCGCGGAGTCTTGCTCCGTTCCATATCAACCAGGAGGTGTTTCGCGCTTTCATGAGCGATCAGGAGGTCGAGTTGGAGGCGGTTCTGGCGCAAAAAGCCAAAGAGTGGGCAGGACAGGCTGACGCGACCCTGCGCGAGATTTGGGAGAAAGCCGGGACAGCCATTCGCTGGCTGCCGATGCTGCCGCTCTACTCTGGTTTTGGCTTTGTCTGGTATCGTTTATGGGTACGCCCTTTTGTGCCGGATCTGCATGCCGTACCAGAACCACAGCGGCAATATTACGAAGACTTCATGGTGACAATGCCCAACAACACCAACATGGTCGATATGGGGAGAGACGTTCTGTTTGATCTTATTTCGCGGGAATACGGTCTCCAATTTCTCGAACGCGTTGATGAGCATGTCCTGCCGCATCTTGATCAGGCAATTGCACTCTCAAAGGACGCCCTGGCTTCCAGCTCTCCGGACACGGGGCGCGCCATTTTCCTTGATCACTTTGATCGCCTGCGTGCATTGAGTTGCTGGATCAGGACCATGCGGAGCGTTGGTGGATGGGTTGGCAGCATGTATGGATATCTCGGAACGGAAGAAGCCGCCAAACAGAAAAAATACCACGAACAGCTCCAGAGCGTCATCGATAGCGAAGTGGAAAACGCGAAAGCGCTGAAAGCGCTGCTGGCCGACAGCCAGACCCACTTTATGGCGATGTCGAAAACCGGAGAAACGGCCTACATGTACGGCGAAAACCTGCCGGAACTGGTTGAACGCAAGATTGCGCTCATTGCAGAATATCGACATGTGACGCCGCGCATTGACGATCAAATCATGTGGAAAACGGCTTAAGAAAATGGCACTGAAATATAAACGCGTCGCTTCTCTCAAAACGCCGGAAGATTTTCAAGCCTATCTGGACGCCCACGCGATTGACCTTCCTTTTGACATGGCCCTGTCCGCCCCGGCAGACAATCCGCTGGCGCAGGGTTATCGCCTAAAGGATGGATTCAAAATTGGCAACAGGTTTGCCGTTTTGCCCATGGAAGGCTGGGACGGCACGCCAGACGGCAAACCCAGCGACGAAACCCGACGGCGCTGGCAACGGTTCGGCGAATCAGGAGCCAAGTTCATCTGGGGCGGTGAAGCCGTCGCCGTTCGTTTCGATGGTCGGGCGAATCCAAATCAGTTGATCATGTCCGAGGCGACTATGTCGTCGATTGCTGATCTGCAAAAAATGCTTCTCGACGCACACCAGGAACGGCACGAGCAGACGGATGATCTGCTTCTTGGATTGCAATTGACCCATTCAGGGCGATTCTGCAAACCCAGTTCTTTCGCGCGTTCTGAGCCGCGGACTTTGTACGCACACCCCCTCCTGGACAAAAAATTCAAAGTCCGCCCGGAAGACCACCTCATGAATGATGACACTATCAAGCAGCTCATCGATGATTTCATCATTGCGGCAAAACGGGCTTCGCGGCTCGGCTTCCACTTTGTGGACGTCAAACACTGTCATGGCTATTTAGGACATGAGTTCCTCACCGCTATCGATCGCCCGGGACCGTTTGGCGGCTCTTTCGAAAACCGGACGCGCTTTTTGCGAGACGTCGTCGCCGGGGTTCGTGCCGAGGCGCCTGGTCTCAAGGTCGGTGTTCGACTAAGCGCATTCGATCTCATTCCGTACACGATGGGTCCAGGAAAAATCGGCGTACCTGAAGCAACAGATATTGAAGATTATCCCTATGCCTTCGGCAGCGACGGCGCGCAGTTTTCTCTGGATGAACCACGCGCGTTTCTAAAACTTCTCGAAGAGCTGGATATCGAACTGGTTTGCATTACGATTGGCAGTCCCTATTACACACCGCATACAACGAGACCGGCCTTTTTTCCGCCTTCAGACGGCTATCTCCCGCCTGAGGATCCCCTTGTTGGCGTCGCCCGGCATATCCAATTGACCGCCGCTTTGAAAGCAGACTTTCCCAACCTGTGCTTCGTCGGGAGCGGCTACTCCTACCTGCAAGAGTACCTGCCGCACGTGGCTCAACACGTCATTCGAACCGATCGGACTGATTTTGTTGGTCTGGGCAGAATGGTTCTCAGCTATCCAGAGCTGCCGGCAGATATCCTGTCTGCTCGGCCCTTCGCTCGCAAACTTTTCTGCCGCACCTTCAGCGATTGTACGACTGCGCCTCGCAATGGTCTCATTTCTGGTTGCTATCCGCTTGACGCCTTCTACAAACAAAAGGCGGAAGCAAAAACCCTGAAAGAAATCAAAAAAAACAGCCCAGTGTAAGAAACAAGGAGAAAAACGATGTCATATACGCCATTTGTTGAATCTCAAGACGTCCTGCACGATCCACCGGTTCTGCGCGCACGTCTACAAGAGTTCGGCTATTTGTTTTTTCGCGGCCTCCTGAATAAAAAACGCCTCATTGATCTGAGGAACGAGTTTCTCATTATTTGCGATAAACACGGCTGGACGGTCCCGGGCTCGGCTCCCGAAGAGGGCCGCGGGCGCAAGGACGCCTATGAAGGCTATTTCGAATTCACAGACGTTTACAAAGACCTCCAGCTCCTGGAATCTTTCCATGCGCTGGCTTTTGATCCTGCTATTTTAGATGTGCTCAGAAAAGCCTTCGATGATGACGTTTTCCCACATGCCCGCAACATTTCGCGCATCACCCTGCCAGGCTCGGCAAAAATGACTACGCCATCACATCAGGATTACGTGTTTATTCAGGGAAGTCAGGCGTTTCACACGGTTTGGATTCCACTTGTGGATTGTCCTTTCGAACTGGGGGGACTCATCGTGGCGCCTGGCAGCCAGCACAGAGGCATTTTGCCAACGACCAAGGCGGCCGGCACTGGCGGGCTGTGTACTGATGTGGACGATGACACCCTTGAGTGGCACACGAGTGAATTCGAAGTGGGCGACTTCATCATGTTTCATTCACTGACTTTGCACAAAGCGCTGTCGAATACGACGGAAGATCGTTTTCGGCTTTCCTGCGATTACCGCTATCAGCCGCGCAGCGAATCAGAAGTTGTCTGGGACACCTTGCGGCCGCACATGCAGTTATACAGTTGGGAAGAAATCTACAAGAATTGGAAGGAAGACCAGTTTAAGTATTACTGGCACAAAGAGAGACTTTCAGTGGTGCCGGGAGTGCATCCGATGGAAGTTGCGCCTGCTGGCAATGCAGACGATTAACTTCAGTTCTACAACGTAAAGTTGGCTGAATCGTATCGCAGGCGTCCTGCCCAATGTTACTAACTTTTTACTCTGGTTACGCTCAAACAAACTGAAGTTTGAACTACAAACCACCGTGCGTTCCTCTGCTCCGAGCATAAGAAAAGCACAGTCGTTTGTAGTTCAAGCTTTAGCTTGTCTTTGTTGCAGCTGCTGTTTGCGCTTTTCTGAACTCAAAAAGACGAAAAGTTAGTGACATTGGGCGTCCTGCCTGCCTTTCAGACTCTTTCCGAACTCCAAAAACTGGACTTGCAGGACGTGAAAAACTTGAAAAGCAGACAGGACGTCTGCGCTACGAGCCCTTCTTCTTTGCATGGCGCTCGACCGTGGCCAAAATCTTCTCCATATTCCTGCCAAAGACGTCTCGCTTTTCTTCCTCTGAGATATCGGCATAAGCCACCCAGCCAAACTGTGGGAAAGGATCGCGCATCGGCGCGTCTGATCCATAGACGACGCGCTGCGAGCCAACTTCCCGCACCAGGTATTCAATCACGCCATTCAATACCGCAGTAAAGGTAATTTCCAGAAAACAGTTTGGAAAGCGCTTGCCCAGCTCAACGTGGTCTCTTGCAATCTTCCAGGTCCAGCCTGAATGCGCCAGCAGAAACTGAACATTGGGAAAGCGCGTCGCCAGATCGACCATTTCAGCGAAAAAGTTGTCGGAAGGGTGCATTAAAGCAATAAGATGGTGATCGTTCCCGTAGGCCCACCAGGGTTCGTACAGCGGATCGTTGTAGGGACGCTGCATCCGCGGGTGATATGGCTTCATACCAACGAAGCCGTGCTTTTCATAGTAATACTCGCACTCACTGGCCCAATCGGTGACATAATTTGGATCCAGCGCCGCATATCCCAGTATTTCTCCGGGGAAATCCTTCATCGCTTCGATGGTATCTTCATTTCCCAGCTTGTAATCTCCCCAAATGGCCGTCCATGCACTGACGCAGGTCTTGTTCACCCCAAGGGCGCGATTTCGTTTGACAACCCCTTCCGCATCAGCCTGGTTCATCGCGACACGACTCGCGCCTCGACCGCCTTTTTGCACGATATGCGCATGCCCGTCGACGACCGTCATGTCATCAATCGGCTGGCCTGCAAGCGCCTTCTTCAAGATCAGATCATCAGAATCAGATTCCGGATAGGCTGGCGGCGGCGTCTCAATTTTCAGAAGGCGCATGAGATTTTCTCCCGCCACAGCGCGCTTTTGTGCTTCGGTCAAATCTGCATAGTCGACGTAGGCCCGTGCCGCGCCGTGGCACTTCTCCATCGCTTCTGTGCCGAACAACAAGCGCTCGACGCCGATTCTCTCCGTCCAGAACTCCAGCATGCGATTTCCCTGATAGTTCGAAAACTCCAGATGGATGTTCTGGCGGCGCTCAAGCAAAGGCGCCAGACGGCGCGTCGCCTCCCATCGGACGCTGTGCAACAACAGTGGAAGCCGAGGATAGGATTTGCAAATCCAGTCGATTTCTTCCCAATCGATCTGTACATAATCGCCATATTCGCCGCGATCAACGATCAGCAGCGTCTGGGTTTCCTGTAAAAGTCCCAGTAGTTCACCCAGGGTGGTTTCCTCGACCGGATGCCAAAACTCACGTGGAAATATCTTGAGCGCGCGAACGTCCTGCTTTTCCATCTCCAGCAAAAACTGCTTTGGCGGCAGGACTTCGCCCATTTGATGCGGCAGTGTCACCCAGCACGGATAAAGACGTTCATTTTCCCGGCAAATCTCGCTGATAATCGGATTACCAACCTCCGGGTGCGTCTCCCGCGCCTGATGGGCATAAACGAGCGCGCCATGTATCCGACATCGCTGCATGTCTGCGAGCATTTGTTCCGTCGTCCAGGGCGCCAGCGGATCCTTTCCCGCTTTCCGGCCAAGTGCTGCGTAGCAGTCAAAGTAGATCACTTTCGTCTCCTTGCATCCAGTGATTTTGTTTCACGATCCTAGTATTACAACGTTAAGTCACGCTCCGAACGTTGCCAAGCGCGGAAAAACGGGGTCGCCCAAAAACAGCCTGAAGGCTGAACTACAAACGACAGTGCTTCTTTTACGCTCAGAGCAGGAGGAAATACTGTCGTTTGTAGTCCACGCTTCAGCGTGTTTTTGAGGCGTCCAGGGCAGACTTAACGTTGTAATACTAGCGAAGCCACACTCTTTCGAAACATATCCAAAGTTTGATCAATATCCGCGTTCTGATGTGCATGATTGATCAGCCAAACATCGTTGGGAAAGACGCCGCGCTCGAACAACGATGAAAAAAGACGGTCTTTAAGGATTTGGTCCTGCTGCTTGTCGCCGCTGCAGAAGTGCAAATAGGGTACGGGGGCGGTGCCTGCGGCCTGGATGGGTAAGCCAGATTCTCTTAGAATCTCGTCAAATCCATCTCGCAAGCGCCTTCCCATGGCAAAGATATGCTGCTGAACACCCTCTTCACGCATGATTTTCATCGTAGCACAGCAGGCCGCCAGCGATAAAGTTTCGCCGGCGTAAGTGGTCGTGATGATCGTCTCCTCCAGAACGCTCATAAACTCCCTCTTCCCCGCGAAGGCCGAAACCGGATAGCCATTGGCCATGGCCTTTGCATAGGCTGCAAGATCCGGAGTGACTCCGTAGTACTCCTGCGCACCCGCCAGGCCCAGACGAAAGCCGGTCAGCACCTCATCAAAAACCAGCAGCGTCCCCGCCTTATCGCAATGCTGGCGCAGTCGCTTGAGGAAGGCGCCGCCGCGCTCAACGCCCCAATCGTCCGGCACAACGATCGCTGCCGCAAGGGTCTCTCCATGATCGTTGAAGATGCGATCCACGGCTTCAAGATCATTGAAGGCCACCTCGTGAACAGTCTCTCTAATCGCATTTGGTACGCCAGGATTTGGCCAGTTCAGGGCAAAAATGTCGTGATAACCGTGATAGCCGCAGGTCAGAATATCTTCACGCCCCGTGTAGGCCCGGGCTAGGCGAACGCAGGAGGTGCAGGCGTCCGCGCCCGTTTTCATGAAGCGAATTTGCTCCAGCCAGGGGACGTTTTCCATGATGGCTTCCGCGGCCTGAAGTTCAATCGGACTTGCCATGCTAAACAGGACGCCCTTCTTCATCTGCTCTCGGACAGCGGCATCGACTTGCGGATGACAATATCCCAAAATGATCGGCCCGAGCGCGCTGCGATAGTCGATAAACTCTCGCCCGTCCACATCCCAGAGCCTGCACCCGGCTGCACGCTCGATAAATGCGGGCATAACGTCCGCAAGACCCGGCTGAAGCCGTTTTGCATTGGTTTGCGTGCCCCACGGCATGCAGGAAGAAGCGCGCTTGTAAAGTGCCTGGTTTTTCTGCATTCTAGTCACTTCCGAGTAATGTTCTCACGGTTTGGAGATTTTGTTTTGATGCGTCAACGAGAGGCAAGCAGTGCGTTTCAATTGTCACCCACTCGAGCAAGCCCTCCTGTTGAACTGCCTTTAACTGCCCCGGCCAGTCTACCAGACCGTCGCCAACCCGGACGCACTCGACCAATGCGCCTTTTTCCGTGTCCTTGATGTGCAGATTGGCCATCCACGGTTTGATGTAACGGTAGCCATCGGGGAAGGGCGCTTCGCCAGTGCCGACGCCGTTTGCCGGATCCCAGTTGGCGCGTAGATTGGGGTGATTGATTTCCGCCAGAATCGCCGCTGTGTTCGCACCGCTGTCACACCAGAACCCGGGCTCGTTTTCGACACAGACTGTCAGATCATATTCCTGGGCCATCTCCGCCGTCTGCCGGAAAGCCGCCAGGACGCGCTCGCGATCCTCAGGTTGCGCTTCCGCATGCCGAATAAATCCAAAGACGATCACCAGCTTGCTGCCAAGTTTTTTTGCAAGTTCAAAGGTAGCCGGCAGCGTGTGTTGCAGTTCTTTTTCGACCTGGGCCCTGTCCACGATCGGGCATTTGAAGGTTCCGGGCGAGATCGCCGTGTAGTGAATGCCGAATTGTTGCTTCAGGTCGACGAGCAGTTGCTTCGCCCCTTCATCGATATCGGGAACGCGCCGGTCGCCCACCATTCGCAGTTCAAAATCGTTGATCCCCCAGGAGACGCCAATTTCAACTGCTTCGCGCACATCCGGAGAGATTTCATCCGTGACAAAACCGATTCTCATATTCACCGTTTGGCTATTTGTTCACTTCTTCTTCCCAGTATCGCAACTTTCCAGTGCCGGGGAGGTCCGGACTGCCATCAAAGTTGAGGCCGAACTGGGCTGGTTTCTGCTCGTGCAAAACCCGGTCTTTGTATTTGATCTTTACCGCGCCTGACATCGCAAAATGAATCTTCTGCGCCGTCTCGACCACAAACATGTGATAGGCGTCGGTTTCATAATCGCCGTAGCGCGTTTTTCCGGAAGCATAGTTGTACTGCGGTCGCCGCCAGTCACGGATGAGTTCCTTTTGCAAATCCAACTTCGCCCCGATGACATATTTCTTTTCCGCTGTCTGAATTTCAACCCCGACGGCTTCCGGAAATGCATCGACCTCCAACAAGCGGACGCTTTCGACGATCTTCTCCGGTGAAGCACTCTTGGAAATCGGCGCCAAAATGGTCACGAAGGCTTGCATATCGTTTGGATAACCGTGCCGCCCAATCATCTGATAGATTGCTTTTTCATCCTGATAATAGCGCTTCAGCGGTTCGACACCACTCGTCAACCTGGCTTTATGGGGAAAATGAATCAGCAATCGCTCGTCTCCTGCAACCTCAACGCGCCTTAAAGAATCGTAACCCGTCACATACCAGTCGGGGCCCTGATCGTAGATTTTGCGTGTATGCCAGATATTTGCAAACGTCAGATAAGTGTCTTTTGTGAATTTGAGACCGTCGAAAACCACAAACCAGTCGAGGTCCTTGATGTAGGTAATGATACGATCTCCCTCATAGCCAAGGTGCGCATCGATCACCCGAGCCCGTGACATGTCAAAGTGCGTCAGCGTCAAAAAGTCGATCTTTTGCGTTCTCACCTGACGATAGGCGCCGGAATTCCGGAAAAAATCGAGCATGGACTGGCCGGGCACAGCCGCCTGTTTTTGCGTTGCGTAACGCCACTCTCCGGCTTTCTGGCCAAGGGCAATTTTGCCATCCCTGACCGAAACGCGATTGTGGAAATAATCCGCTCGAAACTGGCCGTACGGGCCACTGGGCATAAAATCGCGATAGCCGCCATCATGCAGCAGGATAGAATTGTTCTTCATGAGGAGCACAATACTATTCTCGTCTGCATGGCCATGATGCATCTTTTCTTCTTCAACAGGGATGGTGTTTCGCAGATACTCCCGATACAGCCAGCCGCCGTCCCCTTCATCGCGATAGTTGTGGAGCAGATAGGTGTCGTTCGCGTCAAAGCCGTCTCGAAAGACGAACTTCTTGCCGACGATGTCTTCCAGCACCTCTTCGCTCCCGCCAGTCGGTTCCCGGGCTTCAACTGTAAAATCCGCCCACAAATAGGCGTCTGAGAGACAAAGCGCGGCGAAGATGCTTTTTCGTTCCGGCATGGGTTCGAGGTACTTGCGGAAGTACTGTGCAGCCGCCCAGCGATACTCCGGCTTTTTGTACACGGCTCCCCCCTTTTCAAAAAAGGGAATATACCGCACCCAACTGTGTCCCCAATCCGCATCTCCGAAATCGGGCACAATCCCAGCCGGACTCATCAATTTCAAGAAATACTCGAAATAATAGTTCATAATGGGCGAACTGTAAAGACTCTCATCTTCCCGAACGTAGCTCGTGTAGCTCAGGAGAGAATAAAACCAGATCGCGTTGTAACCACTGGCGTCTTCGATCTCCCATTTGTTCCAGTTATCATTGAGAATGGCTTCACCCATCACTTTCCATCGTGGCTGATTCGGGTGATCCGGTACAACCTTGGCCGCGTAAAGCATAGCTTCGGCGCGCAGCATGGCGCGATTCATCGCCCCCCACTCCTGAAATCGCACCAGATAATCCGCACTGGGGGCAATATGAACTTCCCGAATCTCCTGATCTTCCGATTCCGTCAAATAGTTGTATTTTTTCAACTTACCATAAGCATGCATGTACTTGCCAAACGAAAAAATGTTCGGCAGGACGGGCAGCTCGTCACCGTATTGGTCTTGCGTCTTGTGGAAATCGGCCGGGTAGGCTTTTCGGTATTCGTCGAAATACAGCAGCAGCGCTTTTGCGCGATCCAGGTATTTGGATTCTTTGGTGATTTCATAAATATTGACGTTTAGCGCCGCCAGATAGAGATCGTTCGAGGGCGGATTGTAGCCAAAGACCCACTCAAGATCGATATTTTCGCGCCATCGCTGACGCGAAGCGTCCAAATTGTCCCAGGCTTCATCCGCGGTGGCGCGGATGTAGCGCATGTACTCCTGTTGCGAAACAGCCTTTGTCTGGGCCAGATTGACCGTTGGCAACAGCAGGAGCAAGACGCCCCAAATGTGGGTCTTTTTCATCCGTCTATCCTTCATTTTGGATTCCATGAGTTTATAAAAGCGGGAGATGCAGCCTGGCTCTACGCGTAACGAATATTTAAAGAGACATCACCGGAAAAAGGACTTTCAAAATCAACATAGGTGCTGCCCTCGATGTGTGAAACCTGAGCTGGTACATCCTGCCCATCCCTTCGGGCATGGCGCAGAACTGCGCCTTCCGGTATCAAAAGGCTCAGGCGAACGGAAGATTTCGCAAAGTTCCCAGAGAAGTGGATCTCCTTCTGTTCCGCATCATGCTGATACCGATAACCGAACGTTGCGCCAGAAGCTGCATAACTGATCTCTATTTCGATCTCCTTCTCGTCCGTCGCCGCCCAGCGTGGCGTGCAGGATACCGATTCGAATCCGGCCCCCTCGTCCACGACGCCGCACAAGCCTTCGACAAAGCCATACAGCATGGCAGAACTGCCCCAGCCGTCCGTCGGTAAGGCCTCGGGACTGGTGCTTGTCTCTTCTGATGAGGCGGTGCCATCGGGGAAATACCACAAATAGGTCGCATTCGACTCGTGGATCATTTCGCGATACTGCTCAAGAATAGAAATGCCGTAGTCTTCAAATCCATGCGTGAACGCGGCGCGAGCCAGTTCGCCGCCAACCAGCGGGAAAATGCCGCCATTGATGTAGGCGCCGCCCACGAGTTTCTCATCCCCAAAAATACCGTCCGGAAAAGGTGGATCGATCCCAAACCACTCGGCAAATGCGTCGGTTGATTTACGTCGTCTCTGATATTCCTGCAAGATAGAAACAGCAAACTCATGCGTCGCCAGACCACGATTGATCGCCATCGGCGTGCTCAAGCTGAGCTGACTTGCCTCGTCGACGCCGGGAATCGTGACTGGCGTCAGCTTATGAAAATGCGTGTAGAAGGCGCCGTTAAACAGCAGGTCGTTCGCTCTCTTTCGGATGCCTTCTGCCTTCCGGCGCCATTTTTCTTCCGCTTGCGCATCCCCTGTCAACGCGTACCAATTGGCCAGAATCTGCGCCGCTTCGTAGACGCCGCTGTTGTCTGCATGCGTAATGCCCCAAAAGGTGTGGTCATCGATCTGGAAGTTAAGCCAGGGGGCTCTCCCCGCTGTGTAGTCAAAGTCCCAGGTGTCGATCGTGTAAGGTCGCTTCACAAGTTGGTTTTCTTTATCCCAGCGCCAGGGGTGTTGCAGGGAGTACATCAGCGCCTGATCGCAGGCAGGCAGATAGCGCTTCAGCCACTTCAGGTCTCCAGAAGCCTGCCACGCCTGATGCACTGCCTTGACGAATCGGAACTCGACGTCGGCTTCGACAGGTACCCGCACCCACTTTTCCCAGTTTTCCTGTTCGCTTGATCCCTTCAAGGGAGAGGTGAGGACATGATCGAAAAGGCGGCCGTCTCGCGCTTGAAAGTGAGCGAAACACTCGACCGCCGATTTCAAATCCGACTCAAAATACTTTCCCGCTCGGACGATGTCGGAATGATCACGGATCCACAAGGCCGGGCTGTCCGGAGAACGATAGCCGCGAACCGTTCGGCCATCAATGCGCTGTTCGGTGAAATCTGCCGCGAGAAAGGTCTCGATTTGCCCGCAAAAGGATTCCCACTTGCCGGAAGATGTACGAATTTTAATCATTTTTACTCACATGTTTGACTAGGGTGACTCGTTCAGGATAAGTTTTTCAGCGAGATATTTCTTGGTGGAAAGGGATGTAAATTTAGCGCAGAACGTATCTCAGACCCGGCTTGAACTCAAATGCCGAGAGTGGGACTGCGCTGCCGTCCGAATCGACGACTTGTCGAATCCTCGTCAGCTCGCCGTCAGCAGTGAGATCAAATCTTGTGATGTGAACAGGGGAATCATGAAACTCATCCAGATAAAACGTCCAATTGCCGCCTTCTCGCTTGAAATGGCCTTCAACGTCGGCTGAAAAGGCAATCTCGACTCGCCAGACACCCTGCTCCCAGGTGACTTCCTGTCGATTCAGCACAATGATCTCTTCGATGTGATCATTGTCCGTTCGAATCCATGTCCCGCCCGTCGGGGTGTAATTCATGTCGCCTTTTGGTATGGGGCGTCCTGTTTTCCACTGCAAGTAATCAACGCGGCCGACAATTCCAAGATGGGTGATCTTAAAGCTGTGGCTCTTCGAAGATTTCTTTAGCAATTCGAGTGAAACTGGCGATAGTCTCTTTTCTTGAGAAGGACGCAACACATGGACAAAAGTCATGGGAAACTCGCGGCTTCCGGAAAAAAGCAGCGCCGGGGCAGGGTGACTTTGATGCTCATCAATCGGGCTGTGGTTGCCGAAGGTCCCAACCCAGCCGCGTCCGCCTTTTTTGTGATCGATATTTGGCGAGCGTAAGGGAAATGTCGTCCTCCGAAACACCGTATCCGCGACAACGACGTCCCGGTCCAGATCCGGTGGCCAGGTCGAGAAATTGAGCTGCGCACCGTTCGCGGCGCGGGCGTAAACCTCTCCTTGCTTCAACTCGAGTTCGGTATCGATGGCAAATTGAAAATTGCTTTCAACCTCATGCTTTCCGTTCCCCATGAGATCGTCGAAGAGAATCCAGTACTCGCCACGCAGGTACAGCACCGAACGCTGCGCCAGCGCATCCAAGTTGTTCGCGCGAAAGTCGTACACACTTGAGAGAAAATCATAGCGTGGATTGGTGATCCAGCGATTCGCTCGCGTATCGAATTGATAGTGTTGATCCCAGCCGGCGTTCGGGTCGACTCCGTCGATCGTCATGACATTGTGAAGATAGCCGAAGCGTAAATCATAGCGCGGTCCTGGCTTCGTCGAATTGTACACCGAGGTTCCGGGATCAACAATGAACTCAGCACCATCGGCGGAAAGCGTAATGCTTAGTTTATCGCCGTGTTGATGATTTGTGCCGAACGGACCGGCGTCTATACTCAGATATTGCGCGGTTTTCGACCAGCCGTCTCGCATCGCGTAGTAGCCACTGAGCATCTCGGTATTCGACTCCCTCGGCCAGGAGAGAAATAGTGGACTGATGGTGTGCGTCGTATTGTCAACAACGGCCTGATAATCGGGCCGGTTGAAGAGCACGGCAGCTTTTTCAAGAAGTTGTGGCCGAATGTCATAAGCGCCGTGATCACCATATCGAGGTAAACTGCGATCCGGCTTCATCAAGCCGAAATGGCCATCGACGAGATCTTCGAGCAGCGGACGGATCGGTCGACGCTGCTCCGCCGGAAGTCCTTCGTAAACACCTAAGCCCTGCGACAAAACCGCCGCTGAATACCCCAGGGTCAGCTCAATCGAGACTTCCCCCGGATAAAAATAACTGCTGAGAAAGGCTTTGTAAGTGCCCAGTCCTTCCTGTTCCCAGAACCGACTCTGCTTTGCGTCTCGAAATGTCAGACCGGCATACAGAATCGATCGCGCATTGGCAATTGTGCCATTATGCAGACCCAGATTCATCCGCGGTACGAGCCAGTCGGCTTCTTTCCAGAGGTGATCCAGAATGCGCAAATAGGTCGCATCAGACAGCGAAGATGAATTTTGCAGAAAATCGAGGGTATCGATCCAGCGGGCGATGCGCCACAGCAGCAGAACCCAGTTCCAGGGATTGCTGCGATAGTCGTCATGTACCGACACGTCGGCGGCCTTTTCGATGGGCGCCTCCTGAAGAAAATCCTCCATGTGCCGCACCATCAATTGTGCGTATCGCTCGTCTTGGGTATGGAAATAGGCCGGGGCCAAGTAATCGAAATGCGGGAATCGTGCAAGGGTCCGAACGCGCTTTTTCGGATCGTACCAGGGCAGGCGATCACCCAACTCTTCTGTGCCATACATGGTCCAAATTTTCCCCTGCAAAGCATCTACTGCCCGTTGGTCATGATAGTCCGGCTCCCTTTTCTCTGGCTTGTTGATGACCCAGTTGGGCTTCAAAAAAGTCTGCTGGCGAAAACGCCCTGCCAGAGCTTGCGTTTTTGCTCGTTCTCCTGCTGTTGCAGGCAGGCGGTTCAGGACCGTCAATGCCGGGCTGGCGTCATCGAGTTGCGAAATCAGTGAAGTCAGCCAGGGTTGTTCTTTTGCGGTCACAGCAGGTGCGGTGAGAAATCCCGCAAGGAAAAAGTGGATCGTCGCTCTCTTGAACGGCTTCATAAAGTCAGTCCTCTGGCAATTATGACCAGGGTTTGAACATCACTTTGATCGCTTGATGCTGCCGCAAGAGTGCGACGCCGTCTTCATACTCACGAAGAGGAAGCACCTTACTGACAAGCGGTCGTAAATCCAGTTTGTTCTCCAGAACGAGATTCAAGGCGCTTTCGGCCGCCGCCTGATTGTGTTCGCCATAAGCCAGCAACGAAAAACCGCCGTACCAGTGCTCCGGGCCCAGTTCAATTCTCTCGCGCAAAACACCAAAAATGGCGACGGTTTTGCGCGTTCTCTGCATCATTGACTCAATCGATATCTTCAAACCGGTTGTGTCGAGGGCGCTGTCGAATGCGTTTGCATCATTGCGCGATTGTGGTAGATCCGTTGCGCCCGGGGCTGCGCAGGCGTCGGCGCCAAGCTGCATCGCCAAAGCGCGCCGCTCTTCGACGGGATCGATAGCTATGATTTCTCTGGCGCCATAGGCTCTGGCCATTTGCAGCGCAATCAGCCCGCTTGGCCCCATGCCGGCAATCGCCACCCGCTTATCATTGATTGAGTCCAATTGCCGCAGTTGATCGATCGAAACATGAACGCACATGGCCAATTCGAGAGACGTGATCGCCTCGGCGTCGAGCGCTTCGGGAATCGGCAGCACGTTCTCGGCCGGAATGCAGGCATACTGCGCATAACAGCCCGTCCGCTTCGGCCCTGAATCCCGCCAGGCAACGACACGCTGACCAGCCTTGAAATTCTTAACGGCGTCACTGGCATCAACGATGCGGCCGCTCATCTCATGTCCGGGCTGCCCGAGCACGTAGGGATAATTCTGCTCGAAGCCTGGAAACATGGGGTCACCATCCAGAATATGCAGATCCCAGTGCGGACAAGTCGTGATTGCCTCAACTTCAATCAGGGCTTCGCCGTCTGCGGGTTTGGGTATTTCGACCGTCTGCAGCTTAGCTTTACCCGGCTCGACGATCTGAAGAATTTCCATTGTTTTCTGCATGCTTCCTCTGGCTTTGCGTTTGACTGTGGTCTCTATTCAACCGGGTTATCCTGAATGAAGAATCACTGGACGCGGGAGCGTCCTGCCATGCGACGCTCCCGCAGACAGGCTGTGAAAAAACTCGACTCGAAAACAAAAGTGGACCACAAGTGGGTGTGAGCAGCCAAGAGTCGATATTTTGGTACTCCAAGTGGGGTACATTCACGAGAAAATACCTACAGGCCCATCGTTTTAGGGGCAGGCTCCCACACATTCGAATTTGGTTGAGTTTTTTCACAGCCTGAGAGCGGTAGGACGAGTGCATGGTCGAGCATTACCAGTCCAGCACAACACCCAGCACCTCTTCGCTTTTTGCCTTAATGACATCCCACGCTTTAGATGCCTGCGCGGCCGGAAAACGATGTGTAATGAGGGGCAGTGTGCCCAATTTGCCGCTGGCAATGTAGTCGATTGTGGTATCGAGTCGATCGCCCGTGGCGCCGGACGGCAGTTGGATCGTCAGTTCCTTGTAGCGCAGTGGTTGCAGTGACAGTGCGTCTTCCGTGCCATAAAAGCCGGCGGAAACGAGATGCCCGCCGCGCTTCATTACTGAAAAAAAATCATTCATAATCTTGAGAGAACCAACCGTATCGACGCCAACTTGCGCGCCCTCAGGGAATCGCTCCTTGGCCAATTCGATCCAGTTTTCTTCTCGGCTGTTGACGACGGAGTGAGGCTCCTCGTGAATAAACTTTTGCAGGCGATACGCGTGACGGCCAACAAGCATGACTTGCGCACCGCGCGAAACCAGGGTTTGGGCCGTCCAGAGGCCGACTAGGCCGTCGCCAATCACGATCGCGCCATCTCCTGGTTGAAGCTCGCAGCGGGCGCCGCAATTATACCCCACTTGCGTCAGCACAAGCCCTGAAAAGGCGACGGGATCCACACCTTCCGGGAGAAGCCAGACCTGATTTTGATTTGTGATCGCGGGTGAAACGTGCCCGGCACGACTGTCATAAAGTCCTTCAACCTGCCCAAACAGGCCAAAAACCCAGTCGCCCGCCTTGCATTTGGTCACATTCTCGCCGACCCAGTCGACGACGCCCACTTTCTGATACCCGGCAATAATGGGAAATGGCCAGGGGTCTCCTTCCCGGTAGGGTGTATCTCCGTCAATGCGTTCGCCGCGGAGAAATGACCCTTCGGTCCCATTGCTGATCCAGGAGTGTTTTACATCTATGACAACGTCGTCCGCTTCCGGTTCGGGGCAATCGACCTGCGAAAAAACAACTTCATTCGGCGCGGTAAATACAACGGCGTCAGCTTTCATGGATCTACTTTGTTTCGCTGTTTTGATTCATGGACTCCCTTAGGAGTTCGAGATATTAGTTAAACACACGCCGTTCGCGATGGCGGGTTTGAAATCCGCCCCCTGCTGCTTTGTCGCACTTGATTTTTCTACTCGCTCGGGGCCGAATAGCGGAAGAACTGAAGGAGTGCAAAGCTTGCTTTGCCTCTTGCCCGGCTCAATCGAACGAGCCGGCAAAGCTGAAATGAAATGTACGATTCAAAAAAAGCCTGCCATTGAAAAGCAAGGCAAGCCTTGCACTCCTTTCGTGTCTCGCTGAACCAATTGGCGGATGTCTGAGCGCCGGGATTCTATGAAAACCGGGCAGGCAAAATAAAGTATGACAATGTACTACACTACACTTTGCGGCATCAGGATATGGTCTTCCATTCGATTCTCACACATGCGGTATATTGAGTTCACGGCAAATATCATCGATGGGTTCATATTGAACATAGGCCCGTGCTTCTTCGAGACTCCAGTAAGCGCCCGTATTTTTGGATATGCCATTGATGGTGATCGCCGGGCCGGGCCAGGCAGTTTCATCTGCAAAAAGCGCTCTTTCGAAGAGGTGGCAGAGATCACGATTTGACAGCCACATGCCATGAAACCAGCTTGTATCGCTCCTCTTTTCTTCCTCCGGGATCCGGTTCTTCGGCTGGCCGGTGTGCTGATGTTCGGGGCTGCCACTGGCAGTAATTTTCGCCGGCCGATTTTCGCCGACGTTGCACCAGCCGATTCGAATATTCACTGCTTTCACAAGGCCTGACGAGCCATTGGCACTTTGCACAAACAGACGCTCGCCCATGATTTTGGCGGTTGCGTACGGGGTCGAATCGGTCTTTTTGATCTCGGTGCGCCACTTTGAGCCAACGCCCGGAGGCAAGTCTGTCTTCAAACCGCCGAGGTCGAGCGAATTCCTCAACGGCGAGTCTTTGTACTCCCCCATCACATGATTCGAAGAAGCAAAAATGGCCCGCGTCGGCGTTCGCTTTTGCGCCAGAGCGAGTCCGAGATTGGCCGTCATGTCAAAAGAAGCTGACGCCTGAGTCCAGGTTGCGTCGGGAAAGGGATAGTCGGCGGCAAGATGAATGAGCCCGTCTGCGCGCTGGAGCGCTTCTCGCCAACGAGCATCATCCGCCTTCGTCAAATCGCAAGCAATGAACTCAACTTCAGGCGTTTGCCCCTGCATCTTGCTCGGTGCAGGAAATCTTTTGTTTTTCAGCGCAGCTTCAATGTCGAGACCAACGACTTTTTCCAAAGAGGTGAACTGGGAAAAATGCAGTAGCAGTTTCTCGCCCAAATTGCCGCAAACACCGGTAATGATAAGTCGTCGCACCGGTTTTGATTTGCCGACCAAGCTCAATTCTCTCTTGACCAGATGAGCGGAAGGTGATCGTCGCTGATCAATGGATCGCCCACATTCAGTGTTTCGACGAAAGAGGCCGGCAGGATATTCTGCTGTCCGTTAAATTTCGCGCCGGCCGGCATGTAGGCACAGGTCATCGCCCGCCGCGGATTCGGGGTCATGTTCGGGCCGGCGCCGTGGGCCGTCAGGCCATTGTGGACGCCCGCCCAGCCGCGCTTCATTTCCGCAACCACCGGCTCGATACCGCGCCACTCTGTATAGACGTCGAAAAGCGCCCCGACGTCTTCACGAATATCAACATTGTCAAATGAAGCCGTTTTATGCGAGCCCGGAATGTAGTACATGCAGCCGTTTTGAATTGTCGCCTCATCGAGAGCGACCCAGATCGACAGGGCATTGTGCGAGTGAAAAGACCAGTAGGGATTGTCGAGGTGCCAGGCGGTTGGATTAGCCCAAGGGGCTTTCTGCAGCGTTTGATCATGCCACACGTGAATGCCATCAACGCCCGCCAGCTTGGCCAGCATTTCTCCCAGTTCAGGACTAAGAAAATAGCTTTTGATCGTCTCATTAATTCGCCATAAATTCAGTCTCTGCAGAAACACCCGATCATAAAAACTGTCACCTTCAACAAGATCGACATTGCCGTCACCGGCGACTTTTTGCTTCCCCATCTGAGCCACGCTCTCTTCCACCGCGGCCAGAATTTCATCAATTTCTTCTTCGGACATAAAGTCTTCAAGAATGATAAACCCCTCTCGCTGGTAGGAGTCAATTTGTTCTTGCGTTACCTCGGTTTTCATCGTTCTCTCCAAGTGAAAATGCAGTCAGCTCTCTTCAGTACGTGTACAATGAAATTCAATAACTGATGTTACGCCGTAGAAACTCTCGTTAAAGTCATTCCCGCGCAGGCGGGAATCCAGTCAATCGCGCA
>CAXHAT010000139.1:0-21544 GCA_964014485.1 uncultured Deferribacteres bacterium | reverse complement strand
GAAGAGCGCCCGACCGGGTCCACGCGCTGAAGCGCGCGGCTAATGAGACGCCCGGACAGCCAGGACTGAACGATCCGGAAATCGCCAACAGTATCCTTCAAAGTGCGTCACCGCACCGAAGTCCGGCGCTAATGAGACAAACTTTGCTCCAAGACTCGGTATGCGCGCTGCCGCGTGTAACATGAGTCAAATAAGAGAAAAATGGTCACGATGACGAAAAAAGAACTGCTTCAAAAACTCCAAGACGTCGAATGGGAAGATTTCAGTCATTATGCGCGAAGATCTTTCCTTGCCGCGCAATCCCGTGCTGGCAAAGCTGTTTCGCATCATCAAGCTGGCTGAAAACGCCGGTTTCGGCTTTGATAAAATGATCCTCGGGTGGCAGGAAACCGGCGCGGAGCCTTTGGTTGAATCCGGCATTGATTATTTCAAGATTATTTTTCCGTTGAGCGGTACAAAAGGTGGCGTGAAAGGTGGCGTGAAACTCACGTCGAAGCAGTAAGAACTGCTCAAAATGATCCTCGCCGATCCGCACCTGAGCTTTGAAAAAGCCGCCGAAACGATGAAAATAAACGTCTCCGCCGTGCGCAAGCATTTTGATAAATTAAAGGAAAAAGAAGTGATCATTAGAAGGGGCGCCGCGAAAGGCGGGTACTGGGAAGTGATCGAAGAATAATTTGAGCGCGAACTCCGTGCATCAAGCAAAATCATGAAAATAAAAATACTTAGTCTGTTTCTTTTCGTCGCAACGGCCCCGTTGAGAGCATCCGCCCAAGACGTCCACTTCTGGTACGTCGGCGGCGGATATGAAATTGACGCAGTGAAAGGCATTGCGGAAAGATACAAGGCGGAAACCGGAATCACCGTTCACGTCCATGCGCTGCCGTGGGGAAACTTCGATACAAAATACGTGACCGCAATGGCGGCGGGTTCTCCGCCAGACGCTGGAGCCGGGAGTTTGAGCGCCGGGCTGGATTACGGCAAAGTCGGCGGCGTGATCGATTTGGAAGCGCGATATCCGGAATCCGTTGCAAGACTCAAGGAAAAAATTTTTCCGGGCATGTGGCCGAACAACTACTACGAGGGCCGGCTCTACGCCATCCCCAGCACCGCCGCCGGCGTCGTTGGCTTTTACCGTACTGATATTTTCCAAAACCTCGGGCTAACGCCGCCCGCAACGTGGTCTGAGTTGAAACAAGTTTTGGATGCGCTTGCAGCAAAAGGGCGTCAATACGGTTTTTTGTGGACGCGCAACACGACGTGGGGCTTGAACGCCTTTATCTGGCCATTTGGCGCGGAAGCTTTTCTGGAAAACGGCGCGCGCGTCGGCTGGACGGAACCGGATTTTTTAAAGGGCTACACTTTCGCCGTGGATTTGTGGAATTCCTACGACCTGGTCATTGAGAAGGAAAAAGAGCAAATGGCGCTTTCCGACCCGGAGCGCGCGCTGCCTTTGTTTTTCACCTACCATGAAGCCTACAGCGAGCTGCAAATGCGCTTCCCGGAAGCCATGAAAAGTATCGGTATTTTCCCCTTCCCAAAGGCGGACGACGGCGAGGCGGTCTCAATTATGGGCGGCCGTTCGTTCGTGATTTTCAAAAAGGCGAAAAACCCGGACGGCGCCATGAAGTGGCTGGAATACATGCTCTCCGTCGAGTCCCAGGTTTACCAATATCAATTTCTGGCAAATTTGGAAGCGAATGCGTGGCTCAGTTTTTCGCCGAATATGGAGTTTTGGCGAAAAGACTTGGAGATGCGCACGGGCGATCAGGAATTGTTCCACGAGGTTTTCAAGCAACTGCGAACCAAGCAAGGCTATCCTTGGCTGAAAGAGCCGGAAAAACTTCTAGAACAAAGCTTTTACAGAATCGCTGAAACGCTCAAGGATTATCACGAAGCCGTCGCCGAAAAATACAGCATCAGCGTGCGAGAATTGAAGCGGCGATTCGCGGCGGGGGAACTGCCCGAGGAGCGCCAAAAATACCGTGCGTTTTTGCAGCAATCCAGCAAGACGCTTTTGACCGACCTCTCGTCTCAAGCGCAATTCAAACTCGATTTCGACCGAAAGAACTTCGAGCGATTTTACAGCGATTTGCATCTCGGAACTAATAAAGCGGAAAACGAATGGGACGTCCTGGATTATTCCGAAGCGGTCGTATTTGCGCTCTGTCTGGGGTTTTTGTCAATGATCGTAGTTTCACCGGCAACGCGAAAGAACTGGCGTTCTTACGTCTACATTTCTCCGGCGGTGCTTTCGGCGCTCGTTTTTATTCTCATCCCGGTCATTGTTTCGCTCTACCTGAGTTTTACAAAGTACAATCCGGTCACGCCGCTCAGCGCCGCAAAATGGGTGGGGCTGGAAAACTACAAGCACATCCTCGCGGACGTAGTGCTGTGGCAAAGCCTGGGGCGTTCGCTTTATTTCGCGGTTTTGGTCATCCCCATGCAATTGGCGTTCGGCGTTATTTTGGCCGCTTGTCTCGACAAAAACTTGTGGCCGGACAAATTGTACAAATTCGTCTATTTCTCGCCGTTGGTCACGTCGGTTGTCTCTGTGAGTCTCATTTGGTTCGCCCTATTCGCCGGAGCGGAGTACGGCTGGATCAATTCATTGCTTTTGAAAACGGGTTTGATCAACGATCCGATTGTTTTTTTGAAAGATAAGTCCTTTTTCCTGGAATGTGTGATTGTGATGACCGTTTGGCAGGGGCTCGCTTTCACCATTTTGATCTATCTCGCCGGACTGCAAAATATTCCGTCGGCGCAGTACGAAGCGGCGGAGATCGACGGCGCAGGGCCGATGCGGCAGTTTCTGCACATCAGCCTGCCGGGATTGCGTCCGCAAGTCGTTTTTTTGACGGTGATGGGGACAATTGGCGCGATTCAAGTCTTCGAGCAGATCTACATGATGGGCGGCGGCGCCGGAGAGGGCGAGTCCAAATTCGGCCCTGACGACAGCGGCTTGTCGATCGTTCCCCTGATTTATCGCATGGGCTTCATCTATTTCAAAATGGGCGAAGCGTCGGCTGTCGCGTATATTTTGTTCGTTGTCCTTTTGGCGCTGACTATGTTAAATTTCAAACTGATTTTGAAGAAAAAGTGAAAATCGCGCAATATCAAAAATGTCCCTTTTACGTCATTCCCGCGCAGGCGGGAATCCAGTAAATCGTGCAAAATCAATGGATTCCCGCCTGCGCGGGAATGACCTGAAAATCGATGTTTTAAGATGACCTCCTACGCGGTCATGGAAATGAAAAGCATAAAACCAAAAATTTCACGCTTCTGGCTTTATTTGTTCGTCACCGCCGCCGGGCTCACGATGGTCGTGCCGTTCTATTACATGGTTGTCACCTCGTTCAAGACGCTCGAAGAAGTTTCGCGCGTGCCGATCAGCCTGGCGCTGGAATCGCCGACGATCCGCCCTTACCAGCAGCTTTTGGAAGGGATGAACTATGGTCAATACATGTGGAACAGTTTTGTCATCGCCGTTGCGACGACTGTCGGGACACTGTTTTTTTGCTCTCTGGCCGGGTACGCTTTTGCCAAGCACAATTTCAAATTCAAAAACTTCTTTTTCTATTTTCTGCTCTCGACCATGCTCATTCCCGGCTCAGTCTTACTCGTTCCCGGCTTTCTGCTCATGCGAGATTTGGGTTGGCTAAACAGCTTTTGGCCGCTGATCGTTCCGGGCGTGAGCGGCGCGTTCGGCATTTTTCTCGCGCGGCAATTCATCGCCGAAATCCCGGATGATCTGATTTCCGCGGCAAAAATCGACGGCTGCGGCGATTTTCGCATCTATTGGTCGGTGGTGCTGCCGCTTTCAAAACCGCTGCTGGCGACGCTCGGCATTTTGACGTTCCTTTACAATTGGAACAATTTCGTCTCGCCCCTGATCTATCTTTTTGACGAAAACCTGTACACGCTGCCGCTCGGCTTGGCGCTCTTACAAGGGCGCTACACGCATGTCGAAAATATTGAAATGGCCGGCGCGGCGCTCGCGATTATCCCGGCGCTGGTTCTTTTTTTAGTCTTCCAAAAACAAATCGTCAAGAGTCTCTCAATGTCGGGGTTGAAAGGCTAATTCTCCCAAAATTAGGGTTTAAATTTTTGAAAAAATTATTGCTGATACCGTTCATCTTTGCAAGCATTGTCCATTCGCAGACGAGTGATTCGCTTCAATTCATAAGCAAGGCGCCAAACGCAAAGCCGTTATTTCAAATAAAATACGCGCCGCACTTTGCCGATAATTTCGTTTTGGACGGGCGTGCTCAGGAATTCGAAGCGTACCGTGCCTATCAGATCGAGCCGGACACCGTCGCAGGCGCGGACACAGTGAATTGGACGCCGGAATCAGCGGATTTGTATTTCAAGACCGTCATGACCATCGACGACGACTATCTCTACATTTTCGCGGATGTGACGGATGATGATACGCGCGGCGTAGGCGATATTTATGAACCCTGGCAAGGCGACGCTTTGGAAATTTACCTCGGATTTTACGATTTGGATCAACTTGAAGGCCGGACGCGAAAGACCTTCGCAAGCGAAGACGGCGATTGGCGTATCGGTTTTTTGCCAAACGGAACGACATCCCTGGACGGCTGGTTGATCACGGACGTTCCCGGCGTTGATGCAGCGGCGTTTCCAAAATTTTCCAACGACGGTTATATCGTGGAAGCGCGTTTCGCTCTGGATTCTTTGGTCGCGGACGGGCAGAATTTTGTTGTTTATGACGGCCTGCGAATGCCGCTGAAAATCGATTGCACGGACCAAGATCCAAACTTGAACGGCGACACGGAAAGAACATTGATCGCGGTCGCGGGCACAATTCCTGAAGAGAAGGACAAAATGCGTCCGTACGCCTGGGGCGTTGCCGAAATAATTGGCGCGCCGCCTCCCTTGCCCGGCCACAAAAATCGGCTGCCCGACAAAACCGCCGCACGCGATGACTCACCGCCAAAGCCTTTTGTGCCGAGCGCCGAGCCGTTTGTTACATTGGACGACGCATTGGCCAGCGCAAAGGCGTTGTTGAAATCCACCAAGCAAGGCAAGAGTGAAGGGAAATTTCCTTCCAGTGCGAAAGCAAAACTGCGAGCGGCGTTGAATAATGCGATTTCCTTCAAAAAAGCCACTCCTTCTCTGGCTCAGGCAGACTCCGTCATTTTTGAACTCTACCGCGCCTGTTCGATCTATGAATCTCAGGTCAGCATGGATTCGGTCAGCATCGTTGACCGCGCCGCCAACAAACAGACGCGCTATCTTTTTCTCAATTTAAAAAATCAGATGAACCGGTCGTTTTTGTACGGGATGCAGCACGCGGCGGGCTACGGCGTCGGCTGGACGAACGATGATAATCGCGGTGATGTGAAAGACGTTTGCGGCGATTTTCCGGCGATTCACGGCGAGGATTTGCACAATGTAATTCGAAACATTGAGGTTGACAGGATTCGAGGTCGGATTGTGAGCGCCTACGAGCGCGGAGCAGTAATCACCGTCGCGTGGCACCAATCCGACCCGGACATGCGCTCTTTTTACACCGCCGATCTCAACGGCGAAAAAATTGTCGAACAAATTCTGCCGGGCGGTTCACGACACTCGGATTATTTGAAAAAGCTAAAAACTGCCGCGCTCTTTTTCCAATCGCTTCGCGGCAAAAAAGGCGAAGCAATTCCGATCATTTTTCGGCCCTATCACGAACACTTGGGAAGCTGGTTTTGGTGGGGCGTCGGGCATTGCAGCACCGAGGAATACAATCGATTGTGGCGATTCACCGTCAGCCATCTTCGTGATTCGCTGCAAGTTCACAATTTGCTCTGGGCGATCTCACCGTCGATAAAATACCTGAACAGTGGCGACGATTATTTCAAGCGCTACCCCGGCAACGATTACGTCGATATTTTTGGGGCGGATTTTTACTATAACACGCCAATCTCCGATCAAGTCGTCGCTGATTATCGACGCAGGCTCAACCAGGTCGTCCGGGTAGCTCTAAAAAATGACAAAATCCCCGCGTTGACGGAAATCGGGCAGGAAGGATTGGATGACGTGAACTGGCACACGCGAACGATGCTCGAGCCGATAAAACACGACTCCGTCAACAATTTCATCGCCTACGGCGTGACCTGGAGAAACGCCAACGCCAGCCATTTTCACGCGCCCTATCCCGGCCACGCCTCCGTGCCGGATTTTTTGGATTTTTACAATGATCCTTACACGCTGTTCGAACGCGATCTGCCCAAAATGTACGCGCCGCCGAAACCGGATCGCCGCGGGCCCAAGTTGTCGTCGCCTTTGGGCGGACGATTTGTCGTTGCTCAAACGCCGACGCAAATAGCCCTGGAATCTGACGAAAGCGCCGAGCTGCGTTGGAGCTATCGCAACCAGGATTTTGACCGAATGGAAAACGCCTTCGAGACGGGAGGAAGCGGCTTCAGTCACATGGCGACTATCAACGCGAAGCAAGGGGAAACCAGGACCGTTTTTGTGCGAGCAAAAGATGAGCTTGGCAACAAAACTAAACGATCTTTTGCTATTTCTTTTACCGTGGACACGTTGCAGACGAAAGTTTCATGGACCGAGCAGGATTACCCGATCAAAGATTGGCAAATGTTTCGAGCGCGCTTCCGCGATGTTCATGGTTCGGCAGGCCAGCCCCTAACGACGAAGACCGCTTACTTTGTTAAAGATTTTGAGTTGAACGCTCTCCCCAATGCTGCTCGTTTCATTTTACAGTACAATGGCGGGATCGCCGTTTACATTAACGGCGACGAAATATTTCGCCACAACCTGCCGGGCGGTATGGCTTTGAAGCACGACACGCCGCCAAGAACGACGCGCGGAATGGCCAGAGCGATTCCATTGCCTTCAGAGACTTTGGAGAAATTGCGCAGCGGCAAAAACCGCGTTGCCATTGAAATTCACGGCGGCGCCGAAGATGTGCAGTTTTTCGACGCGATGTTCCAAACTGATAAAGAAACGGCCATCGAATACGGCGCAGAATGGGCGCATTTTGCGCACGACAATCAGCCGCCGGTTCTTCGCGTCTCTGACATCGTACAAACGAAAAATTAACCGGAAAGTCATGATCGAATCGATAAAAGCAAGTTTAACGGAATCCCAAAACGCACTTGCGGCTTTATTGGCGAATGAAGAAGCGCTCAAAGGCGTCGAAGCCGCCGCTCAAATGCTGATCGAAACGTTTCGAAAAGGCGGGAAAGTCTATTCCTGCGGCAACGGCGGCTCGATGTGCGACGCGACGCATTTCGCCGAAGAATTAACCGGAAAATATCGTCACGAGCGTCCGGCGCTTCCGGCGGTGGTCATCAATGATCCGGGGCATTTAACCTGCGTTGCGAACGATTTCGGTTATGAATTCGTTTTCTCCCGCTACCTTGAAGGCCACGCCAAAGCAGGAGATGCGCTCGTCGCTTTGAGCACCAGCGGAACCAGTCTTTCAATTGTGAAGGCCGTCGAAGCCGCTGCACGTCTTGGCGCAACGTCGATTGTATTGACTGGCCGCGAAGACTCGATTCTCGCCCGGCTGGCGGATATTTGCATTTGCACGCCCGGCGGCGCTTTTGCGGATCGTGTGCAGGAACTGCATATCAAAGTGCTGCATGTTCTTATTGAGCTTGTTGAGCGAGACATGTTTCCGGAAAACTATTCATCCAGAGCAGGTTAAAAAAATGCGTGAGTCGTTAACCATCAAAGATATTGCTCGTCTGGCGAATGTCGCGCCTTCGACGGTTTCAAAAGCGTTGAACGGGCGCTCGGACATTGGCGCAGAAACGCGGGAAGCGGTTTTGAAAATCGCGAAAGAGCACAATTTCAGCCCGAACGCTTTTGGCAAGGCGTTGAAAAACAAATTCACCGGCAACATCGGCGTTATCTTTCACCGCGATGACAAGCCGCTTTCAACCAACCCGTTCTGGACGCGCGTTCTCGAAGGCATTGAAGCTGAAAGCGCCTTCAACAATTATAATTTAGTGTTGCACCTCATGCCCGCGCGCAACAAACAGGAGTTGCCGAAAATGGTGCGTGAGCGGCAAGTTGACGGCGTGATTTTAGTCGGCACGCGGAATGAAGAATTCGTCAAGGTCATGCAGGCGGCTAACGTGCCGCATATTCTCGTCGATCCGCGCGCCACACTTTCTGATTGCTGGCAAGTCTTGATTGACAACGAAAACGGCGCGTTCATCGCGACACAGCATTTGATTGAGCGAGGCCACCATGAGATTGGGTTTATTGCGGGCGAACTCAGCGAGAGAAGTTTTCAGCAACGGTTCAACGGCTTCAAAAAAGCGCTAAGCTACCACGGTCTAACGTTGCAAGAGAGATTCGTGACAACGGGAGAATCCGAGCTGGGCTATGAACGGACAAAAGCGCTCCTGCGAGGCTTGGATCGTCCAACGGCGATTTTCGCGGCCAACGACATGCTCGCTTTGCAAGCCTACAAAGCCATTTATGAACTCGATCTAAAAATTCCGGATGATTTGAGCGTAATCGGTTTTGACGACATCCATCTCACAACGATGTCGAGACCGCCACTGACCACAATTCGCGTTTACAAGGAAGAACTTGGTTCCGTCGCCGTTCGCACTTTGCGGGAATTGATCCACAGAAATCTCGACGGCTTTTCAGCCTCGGTCATCCCGGTGAAGCTCATCGAGCGAGAATCTGTTAGAGCAGTGTCTGTAGAGTCAATTTGAATAGTCAGTTTTTATTTTTGTAGATTGCTTAAAGATCGAAAGCCCGTCTGCGTTTACTGGAAAAAATTATGAAGCAAAACAAGGTTCAACAATTCTATATTGGAGATTTTGAAAGTACTTTATATCCGCTGAATGTGAATAGAATACTAATCGAAAATGCGTATGATCAATTAACAAATCATATAAAGGCGATTTTTAACAATAGCGCAACTGGACAACCGATTACTTTCCTTCCTCAAGAAAAGGTCACAGCCCCGAAAAGAAATTTTCACTTGCGAAGAACGATCAAATTAGATCCCGTTGCTGAATTCTTTATATATCGCCTCGTGCTTGAAAATGGTATGTCTTTAGGTAAAGCGGGGAGTGCGAATAGAACTGTTTTTGGCTTTTACATGGAAAAATGGAAACCTGCCAAAATTGAGAGTCATTACGCAGCTTTTAAAAAAGAATTGCAAGAAATATGCTCGAAAGCAAAGTTCAAGTATTGCCTTCGATTCGATATAGCAGCATACTTCAATAGTATCTATCACCACGATATTACTGGTTGGTTCGCCGAAATATGTGAAAACCTAGAACATAGTTCCCAGTTTGGCACATTTCTGCGACAAATTAATAGTGGCAAAAGCAATGACTGTTTTCCCCAGGGAATCATGCCTGCAAAAATCTTAGGGTCGCAATTTTTGTCTTTTGTCGATTCTTCCGTGAGTTTAAAATCGGAAAAAATCAATCGATTTATGGACGATTTTGTGATTTTCTCTGATCAAAAAGAAACTCTCTTGAATGATTTCTACGAAATTCAGCGCCTGCTTGGACAGAAAGGACTCAATCTAAATTCATCAAAAACAAAAATCGTCGATTTGACTAAGGGAGAAGGATTTGAAAGTGATTTCTCTCTTGGTGACTTCGAAAATTCTGACGATCCTGGTGAAAATATAAGAAGAGCAAAAATTATTGATTTTAATGCATTTGAATCGGAAAACCTGAATGAAAGAGAGGTAGATCGACAACTAAAGGCTTCGGCTAAAGATGCGAATAGAGTAATTCAGGTTCTAAAACCGATACTTGCAAATTACCCAGCATTGGTTAAAAGGCTTTATTACTTGGCTAAAGATATTGGCGACAAAGACCTGCTAAGTTCGCGTATATACGACTGTGTTGTTGATCTGACTCATTTGTCAGAATATCAGCTATTCTGGTTAGCTAAACTTGCGGAAGAATTTCTTGGTGATACGGAGAATTATGGGGCCTTGCTTAGGGAATTTTTTAAACACCCCAACGCATCGAATATTTCTAAAGCAAAAATTTTAGAAATTCCCGAGAACAGGTTCGGGCTGCCCGAATGGAGGAGAGAACAATTGCAAAACGGTCATTCAGGATGGCTTTCTTGGGCGGCAGCAGCCGGATGTCGTGATGAAAACAAGGCCTCAAGAAATTACGTATTGAAATATTTCTCGAAATGCAGTCCAATGAACAATTTAATCGCTGGTTGCGTGACTCGTGTTTAAAGCATGGGTTCTATAATACAGTAAATGAGTGCGAAGATTTTTTTCGCATAGAATTTTAAATCTTGGAGACTGCCTTATGTGGCGCAATTATATAACCGTCGATCCGAAAATTTGTCATGGAAAGGCCTGCATGAAGGGCACACGTATCATGGTGTCCGTCGTTTTGGACAATTTAGCCGAAGGCCTCTCAATCGATGAAATTTTAAAAAGCTACCCTTCCTTAAGCCGCGAGGCCGTGCAGGCGGCTGTTCGATATGCCGCGGAATTAACACGCGAACGCGTTGTCGCGATTCCGGCATAAGGCTTTCTTATGAAGTTCAAAATTGACGAAAATCTACCGATTGAAATTGCGGAATTGCTGCGTCAGGAAGACCATGATGCGCTGACAATTCACGACCAAGGCATGACCGGCGAGCCGGATGATCAGATTGCGATCGTCTGTCAAAAAGAAGAACGTATCATCGTTTCGCTCGACCTTGACTTTGCTGATATTCGAGCATATCCCCCTTCAAATTTCGCGGGTTTGATCGTGCTCCGGTTAGACCGACAAGATAAGAATTATGTCATCGAGATGTTCAAGCGTTTGATCAAGGTCATCTCGGCGGAACTGCTGGAAAAGCGACTATGGATTGTTGATGAAAAAAGAATAAGGATCCGCGAATAATCCGAACAAATCTGTGTACAAGAGCGAATACCGGCAACTCATTCATTAGAAGGTGTATTTTGAAAAAGTTGATCCGAACCGGCGTCTTTTTAAGCGCGCTTTGTGTTTGCAACACAACGGCTTTTACACAGCCAAACCGCATTTCGTACAACGATCAACAATTGTTTCTCAGCGGCGCAAACCTCGCCTGGATCGATTTCGCTCGCGACATCGGGCCGGGGCCGACGAAATTCGGTGAGTTCTCCGACATTCTTCTGGACATGCACGATCACGGCGGCAACGCGTTGCGCTGGTGGCTGCACACCAACGGCCAGGTAACGCCGGAATTCGACGCTTCGGATTTTGTCATTGGGCCGGGGCAGGGTGCTCTCGATGACCTGGAAAAAATTTTCGATCTCGCCTGGGAACGCGAAATTGGCCTCAAACTTTGTCTCTGGTCGTTCGACATGCTGCGCGGCACGAACAGTAATCTCGTGAAAAATCGCAACCGGCTCATGCTGACCGATTCCACCTACCTGCAAGCTTACATTGACAACGCGCTAATTCCGATAGTCGAAAGGTTCAAGGATCATCCGGCGGTTCTCGCCTGGGAAATTTTCAATGAACCGGAAGGCATGAGCAATGAATTTGGCTGGAATTTCGTGGAGCATGTGCCGATGGCGGACATTCAGCGTTTTATCAATCGAACCACCGGCGCCATTCACCGAACCGCGCCAAACGCACTCGTGACCAGCGGCGCGTGGAGTTTCATTACGCTCTCAAACGTCCCGACCAGCAGCGCCTCGGCCAGGCTCGAAACCGATTTTCAGCGCTTGAGCGCCTTTGAAAAGCAAAACCTGGAAACCCGTTTTCAACAAAAATATCGAGCCAGTCTAACCGCCGACGAAATTCTGCAACATATGCAGCAAGCGGCGGACAGCGCGGATCAAAGTTATTACACCGACGCCAACCTGATCGCGGCGGGCGGCGACTCTCTCGGCGTGCTGGATTTCTATTCCGTGCATTATTACACCTGGGCCGGGACGGCGTGGTCGCCGTTTCATTGGAACTGGGCAAATTGGGGATTGGGCAAGCCGATCGTCGTGGCCGAGTTCGACATGATCACCACTTTCGGCGTGCAGGTGGAAGATTTGTTTGAGACGATTTATCAAAACGGCTATGCCGGGTCGCTGCCGTGGTCGTGGACGGATGAAGTGCTCGCCAAGCCCGCTCTCATGCTTGCCGGAATGCAATCGATGTGGGACAATCACCGCGAAGACGTGGACGTCGACGGGATTGGCGGAGATTGGCCGACGGTGGCGATCGTCAGCCCGGAGAACGACGCGGTTTTCCCCGAAGACGCGGAAATTACGATCCAGGCCGAAGCGAACGACAATGACGGTTCGGTCGTGTCGGTAGAATTTTTCGTCTCGGACACGGTCAAAATCGGCGAAGTGACCGCTCCGCCGTACGAGATCACCTGGAGCAATATCGCGCCGAACTTTTACACTTTGACCGCCGTCGCGACGGACGACCAGGGTCATGAGCGCGTTTCGGATCGGGTGCGCATCACCGTCGGCGAGCCGCCGATTTTGATTTATGAAGCGGAAAACGCCCTCAAACAAGGTTCGCCAACCGTTGTCACCGATGACGAAGCCAGTGGCGGGGCTTACCTGAATTTCGGGCAATCAGGGACAGTGACCTGGCGTTTGGAAAACGTGCCGATTGCCGGGACTTATGAGATTTCTTTTCGCTTCAAGCCGGTTCACGGCTTCAAACAGCAACACATCAACGTCAACGGCGTCCGCGTCGCCACGATGGGTTTTGACGGCGACGGTGAAAAATGGGCGGAAGCGCCGCTGAACGTCGATTTGATCGAAGGCGACAACACGGTACAAATGGAACTGTTCTGGGGATTCATGGAACTGGATTACATGGCCGCGCCGAATTTCATTTCGACCGCGCCGTCGGGCGTGGTTTTTACCCTGACGGCTGAGCCTGAAGTGCTCGAAAAAGGCGACGTTGCAATTTTGCGCTGGACGAGTTCCGAAGGATCAATGGTTACACTCAACGGCGCGCCGGTTAGCGTAAACGATACACTGGTCGTCGCGCCGGATTCATCGCAATATTTCGTCGTCACTGCGCAGGGCGAAGTTCAGGACAGTGATTCCGTTTTCGTCGAAGTCCTGCCTTCCGGGGTGATCAAGTCTTTCGTTGCCATTCCGCCGCAAATCGCGGAAGGCTCGGGCGGTTCGAGCACGCTTTTTTGGGAGACCACGCGTGATTCGGAAGTCACTCTCGACGGCGCTTCTGTTGGAGAAATGGATTCTTCGGTCGTGACGCCCGATTCCACCACATCTTACACGCTGGCAGCCAAAGGCGCGGTGACGGATTCCAGCGTCATTCAAGTTCAAGTCGTGCCGGAATCCGAGCTCAATCGCGCTTATTTGAGCGCCACGGACGCTTCTTCTAGCGCTGAAGATGCACCGTCGAATCTGGCGGTGGACGGCAATATTTCCACGAGTTGGGTCGCCGGCGCCGGCGGGCAGCAGTGGCTCACCGTCAATCTGAACCAGCGCATGTATTTGAACCGCATCGTTTTGAAATGGGGCGAGCGTTACGCAACGAGCTATCAAATTCAAGCTTGGAATCCGGGCATTCGCCGCACGATTCACTCAGCAACCAACGGCGACGGCGGCGAGGATGAAATTACCGGTCTGGATCGACTCGCGAAATCGGTGCGCGTGCTATGCACTGAATCAAGTGACGGAACGGGGTACGAAATTCAAGAATTCGAAATCTACGCCACGCTCACGCCCACTTCGGTTGCGGACGATGGAATATCTGTGCCAACGGAATTCAGCCTGTCACAAAACTATCCCAACCCGTTCAATCCGGCAACGACCATTCGCTACGCGCTGCCGGAAAAAGTCGAGGTCAAACTGGAAGTTTTCAATGTCGCGGGCAAGCTGGTCAAAACGCTCGTCAATGAGCAGCAAGCGCCCGGCTTTTATGAAATTTCCTTCCAAAGCAAGTCTCTGGCGACCGGTCTCTATTTCTACAGGATTCAAGCAGGTGATTTTGTCGCAAAAAAACGAATGTTGTTGATCAAGTAATGAAATCGAAATCTCTCGTGCAGACGGCTGCACTGATTTGGGGAATTTGCTGCATCCTGTCATGCCGTTCAGAAAAAGCAATCGAGAAAAGTGATTTGTTTGATAAAGAAAATCTGCTCGCTTGGTGCATCGTGCCTTACGACGCGAAGGAACGCACGCCGCAACAGCGTGCAAAAATGTTAAAGGAACTTGGCGTCACCAAGTACGCGTGGGATTGGCGAGAAAAGCACTTGTCGCAATTGGCCGAAGAAATTGAAGCTGCAAGGATGTACGATCTTTCCATGAGCGCCGTCTGGTTCTGGGTCGACGGCGGTTCAGGAGAAGTTCTCGAAAAAAGCAATCTTCAGATTCTAAAAACGCTTCGCGAGAAAAAGCTCGAAACGGAACTATGGGTCAGTTTCAATAATCGTTTTTTTGACGGCCTGTCAGATGAAGAATGCCTGCAAAAAGGCGTTGCCGCAATTGATGAAATCCATCGCGCGGCCAAAGAAATCAACTGCACAATTGCGCTTTACAACCACGGCGATTGGTTCGGCCAACCAGAAAACCAAATTCGAATTATCCAGGCGTTGGGAAAAAACGAAATTGGCATGGTTTACAATTTTCATCACGCGCACGAACAGATCGACGAATTTCTCGCTTTGCTGCAAAAAATGAAGCCCTATTTGTCAACCGTAAATTTGAACGGCATGAGCAAATCTGGGCCAAAAATTCTGCCGATTGGCACGGGCGATGAAGAATTTGCCATGCTGAGAATACTCAAAGCGTCAGGGTTTGATGGCACAATTGGCGTTTTGGGACATATCGAAAACGAAGATGTGAAGATTGTTTTGGAGCGAAATCTGGCAGGTTTGCAAACGCTTATGAAAAGACTCGAGTAGCACGACAATATTAGGTCCGTCTCGGAGCGCTACATAGACATCCTGAAGCGAAATATTACTAACTTTTCATGATTTTGAGTTCAAAAATCCCCAAACGACAGCTACAGCAAAGTCACGCTAAAGCGTGGACTACAAACGACAGAGCTTCCTTTTTACGCGCGGAGTAGAAGGATAAACTGTCGTTTGTAGTCCATGCTTTAGCATCTCTTTGTGCAATTTGTCATGCACCCTTTTGATGGTAAGCTAACATTGTAATAGTATTGCGTTTTAACGCTGAAATTCAGGAGAGAGGGAATGACAAAGCTTTCGGTTAAAGAAAAAATCGGTTACGGTTTTGGGGACTTGGCTTCGGTGCTTTACTGGCAGACGATTTCCGCTTATTTGCTCTATTTTTACACCGACGTTTTCGGGATCAGCGCGGCGGCGGCGGGAACCATGATTCTGGTCAGCCGCCTTTGGGACGGCGTGAACGATCCCATGATGGGCGTAATCGCTGATCGGACGGAAACGCGCTGGGGGAAATTTCGACCTTACCTGGTCTGGCTCGCCATTCCTCTCGCAGTGGTCGGCGTTCTGGCGTTTTCCACCCCGGACTTGAGCCCGACCGGAAAATTGGTTTACGCCTACATCACCTTCATCCTGCTGATGATGACCTACACGGCGATCAATATTCCTTATTCTTCGCTGCTGGGCGTCATCACGCCCGACCCGATTGAGCGCACGAGCGTTTCTTCCTACAAATATGTTTTTGCCTACATCAGCAGTACGATTGTTTCGGCGGCGGCGCTGCCCATGGCCGCGTCTCTGGGCGGCGGAGACGAAGCGCTGGGCTGGCAATTGACTATGGTCGTTTTTGGCGCGGCAGCCTGTCTTTTTTTCTTCATCACATTCCGCACAACCAGGGAACGCGTTACGCCGCCGAAAGCGCAAAAAACGCCGATCATGCACGATTTGCGCGATCTGTTTTCAAACCGCCCGTGGGTGTTGCTGCTGATCACGTCTTTGCTCATGATCTTGTTTGTCGCCACGCGCATGAGCGTAACGGCGCATTATTTCAAGTATTTTGTCGGCGATCAAACGCTGTCGTTTTTCGGGGAAACTTACACGTTTGGCTTTGTGGCGCTGACTTCAGCCTTTAACACCGCCGGCGCCTGGGGCGCAATCCTCGGTGTGATTTTCACAAGTTTTTTTGCTAAAAAAGTCGGCAAGAAACGAGCGTTCCTGACGCTTTTCACGATTGCCGCGGTTTGTACCGCCGCTTTCTTTCTTTTGGGCTCTGACGATTTGGAACTTATGTTCATCTTTCAAACCATGGGCTCGTTTGCGGGCGGCCCGCTCAGCCCGCTTATCTGGGCGATGTACGCGGATTCGGCGGACTATTCGGAATGGAAGAACGGCAGGAGAGCGACCGGGCTGGTTTTTTCAGCTTCGACGATGTCGCAGAAAATCGGCTGGGCGGTCGGTACGTTTGTGGCGGGCATGCTGCTTTCGGCGTTCGGTTTCCAGGCCAATTTGGAACAAACGCCGGACGTTCTTTTTGGCTTGAAACTTCTCATGAGTCTCATTCCAGCAGCGGCGGGCGGCCTTGCCATCTTCGTCATTTTGTTTTATAAGCTCGATGAAAAACTCATGAGTCAAATTGAATCAGAACTGGAAGCGCGGCGCGACAAAACGATTGAATAACTGCTGTTACGCACTCTCGGAAATTTTCCAAATAGCACCTGAGAAACCTTCACGCTTTTTTAGCGAATCGCCCAAAAAGCGCTATGAATGCTCGGTGAGTAAATTCGTGCGGATTTGGAAGTCCAAACGCCCGATTCGGATGTTTGCCCGACGAGAGCAACGGCAAGATAGAAAAAAAGTTGGGGAGCGGAAAATTGCGGGAACAGCTTTGTGCTTGAACATTAGCCAAAAAACAAAAGCCTTTCGCTCCGCGAAAAATCACGCCGGAACGAAAGGCTTAATCTATTTGGCCAGGTAATTAGTTGCCGTAGTAGTCAACCAAAACTTTATCAAGCACTTTTTTGAGTTTTGGGGACGTTTCTTCGTGGGCGTGCCGCTTAAGATAATTCATCGCCCAAGCATCGCCGGTTTTGTGAATTGCAACAAGAGCGAGTTGGCGAAAGCCTTCGTGTTCGTGAACCAGGTAAACATTCAGTAAATCGACCATGCTCTCGTCTAGAATAAGCTTGTCGCCTTTCAAAATGATGGTTTGCAATGCTGAACGCTGAAGGCCGGCATTGTCGGACCGCAAAGCCGCGCCAAGGTTTTGGCCATAGGCTTTCCAATTGACTTCTTTAGCAGGCTTGGTTGAAGGCTTTGGATTGTTTTCTGCGAAAAGGCTGGTTGAAGCGGCGAGTAAAAAAGAAAGAGACAGAGCGGCGGCAACAGGTGTTAAACGTTTCATCGTAATAACTCCGTGTTTAATTAAGCGTTTCAAGTAATTAAAAGTGCGTGGCCGGTAATTACGCCGCACTGCTCGGCGGGTTGCAAAAAAGATTGATAAATTCTGTTAAAACTTTTTCAGAATCGGCAAAGTCGTAGAACCAGGGAACGGAAAAGCTGTAAAGAAAATTTCTAATTCTAAGGAGAGGCGAATGAAGAGATTAGCGACAAATTTCGGCAAGTATCTTTTCGGAGGAATTGCAGCAGCTTTGTTAGCAGGAGCAGCCCTGAATGACGCCGCCGCGCAAGAGCGTCGGCAACGCGGGTGGCTCGGCGTTACGGTGCAAGAATTGACGCCGTCTTTGCGCGACGCCATGAAAGTCGGCGACCGCTCCGGCTTGCTCATCAGTTCCGTTGTTGAAAACAGCCCCGCTGACGATGCAGGCTTAAAAGAAGGCGACGTCATCGTTCGATTTGACGGCAATTCGGTTGAAAAAACGAAGGACTTCACACGGCTCGTGCGCAGGACTTCTCCTGGAGAAAATGTTAACGTCGTTTATGTTCGTGACGGCGACGAAGAGTCGACCGAGGTTGAAATTGGTCGACGCAAATCTTCGGGTTCCAACTATTTCAGTTGGTCAGGCGGGGATGATGATAATGATCGCAAGATCGTCCGTTTTTTTGGCAGACCAAGATTGGGCGTCCAGGTTCATGAACTTAATGAAAGCCTTGCCGGCTATTTTGATGCGGATGAAAACGGCGGCGTTTTGATCCTGGAAGTAACCGAAGACAGTCCCGCAGAAAAAGCCGGGCTCAAATCAGGCGACGTCATTACAAAAGTTGACGGTGAAAAAGTTCGTGACCCTGAAGAACTCATCGAGATTCTCGGCGACTACGACTATGACGAAGTGATCGAAGTTGAATATCTCCGCAAAGGCTCGACGGGCAAAGTCGAAGTTGAGCTGGAGTCGAATAACTGGCATTCATCTTCAGGAGATTTCCGATCATTCGGCGGCCCGAATGTTTTCTTCCATCGCGATCTCGACGGCGACAGCGACTTTGATATTGTTATCCCGGAATTTGAAGGGTTAATGCGCTGGCAACGTCATGACAACCATCACGGAAACCGTATTCGCATTTTCGACCGTCTCAATCGCGGCAATACGATTTAAAGTTTTACTTCCTCCTCACTGTCACAGGTGACCGCTCAGATGATGAAGGCGGGTGCAGGATTGCGCCCGCCTTTTTTATTTTCGGGGTTTCAAAAATAGCTCAAAGTTTTGCCCCAAATACGCGTCGGCCAATTTCCCGGCACCGCCGTCAGAAGATGTAGAAAATCGAATCGCCGTCTTTTCCCCGTCCCGCGCAGGCGTTAAAACCAGTGACGATCCGCCCAAACGAAGTTGGCGACGACTATCACCTTCTTCAATGCCGCCGCCGAACAATTTTTGATAAAATGCCGCTTCGTTCTCGAAATCCGGCGAAGCAAATTCCAATGATTCGACGCCGAGAACGCCATTAGCGTGCTCGCAAGCCGCTCCCTCCGGTACACGAAGATTATGCGGCGTTAAATCGGCGCAAACGAACGGCGCATCCAGCGACTTTGGAAAAGCCATTTCCCAGTGCACTTCCTGACCGTCCGGCTTGATTCGGCTTCCGGGGATGGCCTCGCTAAAATTCAATTCATCAGGCAAAATTGTATTTAATCGCGCCGCCGTTTCCGCAGGTCGGACGGCGAAATCGATAAGCCCGTTTTTACTCGCGGCTTGTTTTATGAATCGTTGCGCCATTTTAGTTTTTCCAAGCATCGCAAAAGGCAACAATCCGATTTTCGCCAGCCCTTTGATCTTTCGCTCGAGAACGGCCGGAATGAATGCCAAAAGCTCAAGATACGTACCGTCGCTAAAAGCAATGATCGCATTTTCCGACTTGCCGCCTGCGTGTTTGCCGCCCGGCGAAACCGTAAAGCCAAGCTCTCCATACCGTCTGACAGCGTCTGGCAGATCAGGCGTTAGAATCACAAAATGATCAAACAAAAATTTGGTTCTTTCCATATTTCTCCCGTTGGACAAAGTTTGCGATTGCAAGAAATGCTGAATACCATGCGAATGCCAAAAGATTCAGACAAAATTTTCTATTCGGAGGAGGAAAATGGCGCAGATCGCGACAATGGCGGACATCGAAGCGTTCGAAACGACCCCGCTTTCAGAAAGAGATTTACCCAACAGCACTTACGAAACGATCCAAAGATCGGCGGAGGCGCACGCAGACGTTTCCGCATTGACTTTTTTCCTGCAAGCTGCCGATTACGCCAAAAGCGTCGATTACAATTTTAGTCAATTCATGGCGAAGCTTAACCAGACGGCGAACATGCTGCACGGTCTCGGCCTGGATTCGGACGAAACCGTCAGCTACATTTTGCCAAATTTACCGCAAACCTATTTTACGCTTTACGGCGGTGAAGCGGCGGGAATCGCCAATCCAATAAATCCATTGCTTGAGGCGAAAGCCATCGCCGAAATTATGAATGCGGCCAAGACCAAAATACTGGTCACCCTCGCCCCTTTTCCCAAAGTTGATATTTGGGAAAAAGTCGCGGGAATCGTCGACGACGTGCCGACGCTCGAGATCATTTTGCGTGTTGATATTGCCGGATATTTGAGCGGCGTCAAAAAACTGGTCGTCAATCTTGTGCGTCGCGGCAAAGGCAAGGAGCAAGTGCGCGCCCGCGTTCTCGATTTCGATGAGACGATGCAAAAATACCCGTCTGATCGCCTAACCACTGGCCGCACGATTGGCAAAGACGACGTCGCCTCCTACTTTCACACCGGCGGCACTACAGGTACGCCCAAGCTGGCCGTCCACACGCATTTCAACGAAGTCTTCGACGCCTGGACAGTATGCGAAGCCGTCGACGGCAGAGCGGGACAACGAAACTATCTCGGCCTGCCGCTTTTTCATAATTACGGCGCCATCGCGGTCGGGCTTTCTTCCTGGTTGAGCGGTTCCGGCGTGGTCATGGGCACGCCCCAGGGCTATCGCGGCGAGGGTGTTCTGGCTAATTTTTGGAAAATTATCGCGCACTACCGCTGCGCCATGTTTTCCGGCGTACCGACGGTTTACAAGGAATTGCTCAACGTCCCCATCGACGGGGCGGACTTGAGCGCACTTGAAACAGCCACTTGCGGCGCAGCGCCTCTGCCGGTGGAACTCGCCAATGAATTCACTCGCAGAACCGGCGTCAACATTCTGGAAGGCTACGGTCTGACCGAAGGCACCTCGGTCTCTTCGGTCAATCCGCGCAAAGGCGAATCCAGAATCGGGTCGGTTGGTTACCGCCTCCCCTACCAGGAAATGCGTACGGCGATCATCGAAGACGGCAAATTTGTGCGATTCTGTGAAGCGGATGAAGTCGGCGTGATCATCGTGCGAGGGCCGAACGTTTTTCCCGGCTATAAGGAAGACTTTCACAACAAAGGCGTGTTTGTCGATTCCGGCGACGGCAAGGGGCAATGGCTCAACACCGGCGACATGGGCAGACTGGACGCGGACGGCTATTTTTGGCTGACCGGTCGCAAGAAAGAGCTCATCATTCGCGGCGGCCACAACATCGATCCCAAACTGATCGAAGAGCCGATCCACGAACATCCCGCCGTGGCGTTAGCGGCTGCGGTTGGGCGACCGGATTCACAGGTTGGTGAATTGCCCGTGCTTTACGTCGAATTGAAGCCGGACGCTTCCGCAACCGAAGAAGAATTGCTCGCTTTTGCGAAAGAAAAAATCGGCGAACGCGCTGCAATCCCCAAAAAAATCTACATCGTCGGCGAAATTCCACTCACCGCCGTCGGAAAAATTTTCAAACCAGCGCTTTATCACCAACAAATCATTGAAGTTTACGGCGATGAGTGCCAGAGCATTGACGGCGTTTCGAACGCCGGGATCAAGGTCGAGGTAGACAAGCGCCTAGGCCCGATTGCGCATATCACAATCAAAACTGAATCGAGCGCTGACAAGGCAAAAGTTGAAAAAACGGCGCGGGAAAAACTGGGCGGTTACGTGCTTCGATACGAATTGAGTGTCGAATAACGGAGTGCAAGGCTTGCCTTGCTTAAGCGTTATCAGCGCTTTTGAGCCGTTCCTCTTTTGGCAAAACTTTGGATAAAATCGGCGGTTTGCATCTTCGAATTCACTACCTGACACTTTTTGTAAAGGTTTCTAAACTGGCGAAAAAGGCCGGAATTGTCATGCTGGAAGCATCTTTTTTGATCCGACCCTTGAACTTTTGAGCATGATCTGTACTGGGCGA
>CAXHAT010000138.1:0-21709 GCA_964014485.1 uncultured Deferribacteres bacterium | reverse complement strand
ACACCAAGAAGCTCGTCGGCAGCGTCAGATGTGTATAAGAGACAGGCGTGCGGAACTCGTGGGAGATGTTGGCGAAAAAGCGCGACTTCATCGAGTCCAGCTCGCGCAGCTTCTCGGCTTCAATGCGCTCCATCCGCGCCCGGTTTTTGAGCCGGGTGCGGTTTTGTTCGAAACGCCGGAGAACGTAAAGTGCGGTAAGCGAGAACAACACATAAAACGAATACGCCCACCATGTCCGCCACCACGGCGGCAGGATGGTTATGTTGAGTGAAGCGCCTTCTTCATTCCAGACGCCGTCGTTATTCGCCCCTTTAACGCGGAAAACGTATTCGCCGGGATCGAGATTGGTGTAGGTTGCGGAGCGGCTTGTGCCCGCCTGCTGCCAGTCTGGATCAAAATTTTCCATTTTGTAGGCGTATCGATTTTTGGCCGGATCGGTATAATCCAGCGCGGCGAACTCGAAGGAAAAAACCTTTTGATCGTGGCGCAGCGTGAGCGCGGTGGTCTGCGAGATCGACGCCGTGAGCGGCGAATCTCCGCCGATTGCAACGGGCTTGTTAAAAATCTGGAAACCGGTGAGCGCAATCGGCGGCGCGTGCGGGTTGCCGCGAATGTCTTCGGGATAAAAAGCGTTGAAGCCATTGATGCCGCCGAAAAACAACTCTCCGCTCGGACTCTTGAAATACGAGCCGGAATTGAACTCATTGTCCTGCAAGCCGTCGTTGACGTCGAAATTCTTGAAGGTGTTGGTACGCGGGTTGAATCGCGATAGACCGTGATTGGTACTCATCCACAAATTGTTATCGTTGTCACTGAGAATTGCATAAATCACCATATCCGGCAAGCCGTCATCTACGGTAAAATGGGTGAACTTTTCAGTCGTCATGTCAAAGCGATTCAGGCCGCCCCCGGCTGTGCCCAGCCAGAGGATTTTTTCTGGTTCAAGCGGGTCTTCACAAATTGTCCGCACCACGTTGTGGCTCAGGCTGGCGCGGTCTTGCGGGTCGTTGCGGCAGCGTTTGAATGAACCCGTCCTGTGATCGAAGCGCAGCAGCCCGTCCGCGGTTCCCAGCCAAAACGCGCCGCCGCGATCCTGATGGATGAAAGTAAATGCGGATTCCTGTTCCGCGCCCGGATCGGGTGCAACATAACGGTAGCTCACAAACTTGCCGGTCTTACGATCCAGCCGACTGAATTTTTCGTGCGTCGCGATCCAGATTTCACCGTCGCGGTCTTCGAAGACTTTATAGACCCAATCCGTTCCGACGCCTTTCGGATCTTCGGGTTCGGGCTCGAAATAATCGATTTGACCGGAGGCGCCGTCCTGCCATTCCATGCGAAACAATCCCATCGAGCTGCCGATCCAAAGCGCTCCCGACTTGTCTTGCAGCATGGAATAAACGACGCGCCACTCCGCCGGGGGCGGTTGACTGATAGCGCCGGTCGTACGATCCAAACGAAAGAACTTTCTGTCCGCCGTACCCAACCACAGGGCGCCGTCGCTCGTCTCGCAAATCGCCCGCAGGCTATTTCCCCGCCACAATGAAATTTTGCCCTTCCCGGCTGCGTCCGGCGGCGTGAAATATTGGGCAAAGCGTTCGGCTTTGGGATCATGGCGAAACAAGCCGTTGCCGTTTGAACCCAGCCACAGCACGCCGCCCGCATCTTCGAGAATCGCATTGACGCCGGACTGGGGAAGGCTGTGAGGGCTGCCGGATTCATGGCCGTAAAAAGCGTAGTGGTCCGTGCCCGGATCGAAACGCCCGAGGCCGCCTTCAAAGCCGATCCATACAACGCCGGCGCGATCTTCGTACAGCGTCCAGGAAAAATCCGGCGGGCGTTCGTGAAGCAAATTGAAGTATCGGAGCTCGCCGGTTTCGCTTTCCCGGCGAATCAATCCGGCGCCGGCCCAAATCCAAATCCCGCCGTCGCGCGACGGGTACAACAAGTAGAGATCGAGATTGCTTTCGTCTTCCAGCAATTTTTTCCATTCCGGGTCAGGCGGGTCGATATCGAATCGGCTCACCTGATATGCGTTTTGCCCCGTCGACTGGACAAGCCCCGCAGGATCGGCATAACCGCCATCCAACGGGGCAAGCTTGTAAATATCGCGCCTGGTCGCGGCCCACACCACGCCCTGACCATCCACCGCAAGCTGGGAAAAATTGTCGCTCCCCGGACCGTTTGGGTTATTGGGATCGCGGCGAAAATGCGTGTAGCTTGCCTCGGCAAAACTTCTGGCTCCAGCGGGGAGAACGATTTTGTTCAACCCGCCGCCGGTAGCGACCCAAATCTCTCCGCCGCGGGATTCGCGAGAATTTTCCACGATACGGCGAACGAAAGCGTGGCTCACGCTGTTCGGATTGGCGGAATCCGGTAGGCTGCGGTGAAAGACTTCCCTGTCGCGGTCAAACAGATTCAGCCCGTTCCGCGTGCTGACCCAGAGGCGGCCCTCGCGATCTTCCAGCAGCGTCGTGACAAAATTGTGCGAGAGCGAAGTCGAGTCGTAGGCGTCGTGTTGGTAGACGGTGAATTGGTAACCGTCGAAGCGGTTCAAGCCGTCCTTCGTGCCAACCCAGAGAAAACCCTGACGATCCTGCATCAGGCAGGTGATGAGGTTCTGCGACAGCCCCAACTCGCCGGAAATGCGGTCGAATTTCAACTCGGCGGTTTGCGCGTAGAGAGGCGACCTCAAGCAGAATGTGAGCAGAAAAACCGGAACGGCGGTTTTAAGCAAAGCTGTCTTGAAAACCAGGCTGATTGCAATCCGGCATGCCGCGCCGCCGGGATATGGACATTCAGGCGGAACCGTGAGAAACAACGGCGTCATGAGCTTCCTCAAAACATTGTCATTAAGTCGGCTCAATATACAACCGCCATGCGAACAAGGCCAATATTTTCAGATCGGAGACAGCGCGGATTGTGTGTGTGCGGCGCATCCCAAAGTGCGCCGCACCTCCGCTGCATTGCCAAGTCGATTTTACTTCATGAGCAAGAGCTTCTTCTGCGCAGTAAACTGTTGCCCGACTTTGATCATGTATAGATAAAGCCCGCTCGCCACGCGTTGACCGGAATTATCACGTGCATCCCAGACCACTTTGTGCGCGCCGGGGACGAAATCGCCGGAAACCAGCGTGCGAACAAGCTGCCCGGCGCTGTTGTAGATGTTCAGCGAAACATTCCCCGCCTCGATCAGATCAAACTGAATTGTCGTAGTCGGATTAAAGGGGTTCGGATAGTTTTGATGCAAAGCAAAGGCTATCGGCGTAAACTGTGAACTGTAAACTGAAGACTGATCACTGCTTACAGTCTTCGGATTCTGGCAGCGATCCAATGCGCTGCAATAGTCTTCCCAAGCTTTGCGATAGTCCTTGATTCCGTCTCCGAAATAGGTATCGCCGACTTCCGCATCGCCGTCGGCAAGATCATTGTCGCCGTCGTCAATATCGTCGGCCATCTTGCCGGTCGGACTAGGATCGCACGCCAAGGCCTCGTCCTTTTTGGCCGTTGCCGTGTCGCGCGCAAAGTCGGCTAAAATCGCGGCGATATCGTCGGTAAAAACATTGTCTTCGCGCGCTTCTTCCAAAGCGTCGGCGGCGTCGCGAAGGAAATTGAGCATGTCTTCAATTTTATCGTTATCCATTGCTGTTTGCGCGTCATTCAAAGCGTCTTTCGCGTCTTGCAAGGCGCTCAGAGCGTCCGGCTCAGTCATCGGATCGTCGAGAAGCGCCTGAATTTCGGCGCAAGCGATGACGATTGGATTGTCTAGCGCTTCAAAAGTGTAAGCGGCGCCGGCATCGGAACCGCCCGTGTCTTCCAAACGCGCCCCGACAATGGCGTGGTCGCCGCTAATCGAGACCGAATTGCCAAATTGGTCACTGGCTTGTTTATCGCTCGCCTGGACTTTGGCGACTTCGCTCCAAACTCCGCCGCTGCGCTCGAAAATGTAAGCCGCTCCGGCGTCGGAACCGCCCGTGTCTTCCCGAGTCGCCCCGACAATGGCTCGGTCGACGTCGATCGCGACCGAAGTGCCGAACAGGTCAACAGCTTGTTTATCGCTGGCCTGAATTTTGGCGACTTCACTCCAAACCCCGCCGCTGCGCTCGAAAATGTAAGCCGCCCCGGCGCTGGAACCGCCCGTGTCTTCCCCATCCGCCCCGGCAATGGCGCGGTCGCCGTTGATCGAGACCGACTGGCCGAAATTGTCGCCGGATTGTTTATCGCTCGCCTGGATTTTGGAGACTTCGCTCCAGACCCCGCCGCTGCGCTCAAAAATGTAGGCCGCTCCGGCGCCGGAACCGCCCGTGTCTTCGCCATCCGCCCCGACAATGGCGCGGTCGCCCCTGCTCGAGACTGACTCGCCGAACTTGGCGCAGGATTGTTTACCGCTCGCCTGGATTTTGGCGACTTCGCTCCACACCCCGCCGTTGCGCTCGAAAATGTAGGCCGCTCCGGCGCTGGCGCCGCCCGTATCTTCAGACCGCACCCCGACAATGGCGCGGTCGCCGCTGATCGAGACCGAATTACCGAACCGATCAACGGCTTGTTTATCGCTCGCCTGGATTTTGGCGACCTGGCTCCACACCCCGCCGCTGCGCTCGAAAATGTAGGCCGCTCCGACGGAGGGACCGCCCGTGTCTTCCTCAGTCGCCCCGACAATAGCCCGGTCGCCGCTGATCGAGACCGAACCGCCGAAAAAGTCATAGGCTTGTTGATCGCTCGCCTGGATTTTGGCGACCTGGCTCCAGCCCCCGCCGGTGCGCTCGAAAATATAGGCCGCCCCGGCGAAGAAACCGCCCGTGCTTTCCGCAAACGCCCCAACAATGGCGCGGTCGCCGCTGATCGAGACCGACCGGCCGAACTCGTCAAAGGCTTGTTTGTCGCTCGCCTGGATTTTGGCGACCTCGCTGAATTGCGCTTGAGCGACGACCGTCAGCAGGCAGAAATTGAGTAAGAATACGGTCAAGTTTCCAATCGTCGTTTTAAGATTCTTCATGGGATTCTCCGCTGTTTTGAATATGAAAAATAGAAACTTATTTACGAGGGCGTGGAACGTGCGACGCACTTCGGAAGTGCGTTGCATATGGCCTGAGGTTACTTCATCAACAGCAGCTTTTTCTGCGCAGCGAATTGCTGCCCGGCTTTGATCGTGTAGAGATAGAGTCCGCTGGCCACGCGGGCGCCGGAATCATCACGCGCGTCCCAAACGATCTTGTGCGCGCCGGGAGCGTAGTCGCCGGAAACCAGAGTGCGCACGAGCTGTCCCGCGCTGTTGTAAATGTTCAGCGACACATAACCCGCATCCACCAGATCAAACTGAATTGTCGTGCTCGGGTTGAACGGATTCGGGTAATTCTGATGCAGCGCGAAACTGTGAACTGTAACCTGTGGACTAGTCACTGTATACTGTTCACTGCTTACCGCCTTAGGGTTCTGGCAGCGATTCAACGCGTCACAATAATCTTCCCACGCCTTGCGATAGTCCTTGATCCCGTCGCCGTGATAGGTTCCGTTCACTTCAGCGTCGCCGTCGGCCAAGTCTTTGTCGCCGTCTTCAATGTCGTCGAGCATTTTGCCGCTCGGCGTCGGATCGCAGGCGAAAGCTTCATCGCGCTTTTGCACGGCGGTGTGTCTGGCCAAACTGGAAAGCTGCGTCGCAATCGGATCGGTGTTGGCGCCTTTGTGACGCGCTTTTTCCAAAGCGTCGGCGGCGTCGCGCATGGCGTCGAGCATGTCTTTCGTGTCTCCGGCGGCGCTGGCGGCCAGTGCGTCGTTAAGCGCGTCAACGGCGTCCTGCAGCGCGCCCAAAGCGCTTGAAGGTGTGCTGGGATTATTGATAAGCGCCTGAACGTCGGCAAGCGCCATTGTGATCACGTCGGCGTTGGAGAGTACGGTCACAGTCATTTGATCCGTGCTTTCGCAGCCGTTGGCGTCGGTTACGGTCACGGTGTAAGTCGTGGTTGCCGCAGGGGTCGCGGTTGGATTGGCAATCGCGGGATTGTCGAGTCCGTCGGTCGGCGTCCAGGAAAAAGTCAGCGCGCCGGTTCCGCCCGAACCTGTCGGGCCGCCGCCGATTTGCGTGCTAAAACCCTGAAAAACTTCCTGATCTGCACCGGCGTCTGCGGTCGGGTTGGCAAATATCTCGATGACGACTTCATCCGTATCGGTTCCGCCGTTGCCGTCGTCAACAGTCAATTCGATTGTGTGCGTCCCCACGCTCAGAGAAACGCTTGGATTCACGCTGGTCGCAATCGTGGCTGCGCCTTCTGTCCAAGTGTAAGTCAGGGCGTCGCCGTCAGGGTCGCTGGAGCCGGAACCGTCCAACGTGACGTTCGTCGAGGCGCCGGACGCGCAGACTTGTTGATCTCCGCCGGCGTTGGCAGTCGGATCGCTGTTGGCGGGTCCAGCTTTGCTAAAAGTAATCCCTTGTCTGCTAAAATTCATCGGAGGTGCGTTGGAAGTAATGGTCAGGGAAGAAACGGGGCCAGTGAATTCGATGATACCGTCTCCAAACGCCGAAGGCGGCGTGGTGATTTGATCTCTGGAAACGGTTGAAGTTGTTAAACCTGAAGAAACTGTGAACGGCTCACTGAAAGTAAACGTGATGTCGGGTCTCCAAAAGACCAGATACAACCGGATACCGGACACCGGCTGGCTAAAGGTCGCGGTGACGACGGCACTGTTAACACTATAGGACACAGTCTGTTGCGAAACTGAACCGGGAGCGGCGGAATAATCGGGGCCAGTCAGGTCTGCTGAAAAAAAGTCATGGCTATCCATACCGCTCAAGGTGACGGTTGTCCCATCCAGATCGCCCGAAGTTGTCGAATTCCAATTCACAAACACGTCTTGCGCAAACGCCGAGGTTGCGAGAAGAGAGAAAAGTAGAACGATGACAAAATTTTTGAGGGATCGTTTTACAGTGTTCATTTTGTTGTCCTTCATTTTAGTTTCTACATCAGCAAAAAGCTTCTTCCGAATTAAAAAATCGACGACAGGCGACGCAGCATCTTGCTTTGCCGCCCGCCGTCGTGCATCCAGGGGTTTTGTTCCGAAAGGCCCAGATTGCAATCCGGGCTTCCGTTTTATTGCTATGCAAAAATAAAGGAATTGATGATGGCGGGCTGTTCAGAATTCGCCAAAAAGTGTGCGGATTTCGCCAACGTTATGCAGTTTTCGCCAACGTTGTTCAGAATTCGCCGTGAAGCAGTAGTTAGTAAAAAGTATTCAGTGATTGGTTGTCAGAATAGCTAGTAGAAAGCGGTTGCATTAATTTCTTGTTTTTTGCTCCATTTTTTGATACCAATGACTTCACCAAAAAAAGTATCTATGCAGGGAGAACAACTAAATCATGGCGATACAACAGGTACATGCTCGCGTGAGCAACGAGCTTTACAATGACTTGAAAGCGATTGCCGCGCACCAAAAGGTCAGCTTGAACAAAGTGATTGAAAGCGTTTTGTCAAGATTTGTGGAAGAGAACAAAAAGCGAAAACTGGCGGAGGCTTTCGACAAATACGTTGAGAAAAATGCGAAACACAGCGAAGAGTTTGTGCAGGAATTCGATCCTGTCGTCACGCGTCAATTGCTGGAGGAAACGGAGTGGTAAAAGGGGATATTTTCCTTATTCGTTTGCAGCCTCGCAGCGGTTCTGAGCAGCAAGGCATGCGTCCCGGAATCATCGTTTCTCATAACAGTTTCAGCAACGCGCCAAACTGGAAGTCTTTAACGATTGTCCCGCTGACAACGAGCGAAGGATGGCTTGGGAAAAGTCCGTCGACCGTCCTTTTTTCAAAAGGCGAGTCTGGCCTGAATAAAAAGTGCGCAGCTTTGGCTCACCAGATCACAACGATTGAGAAGTCCAAATGTGTAGGCTATGTCGGAGCATGTACGCCTGGGAAATTGAAAGAGCTTGAACAAGCCGTTAAGAACTATCTTGACTTAGATTGATTTTCTTTTTGAAACGATTTCTCAGGCATTAACCAAGCCGTTGCTTTAGAAAATCCGTCGGCGTTTGGCCGAAGGTTTCGCGGAAGGCGCGGGTGAAGGAGGAAAGGCTGTTGTAGCCGACCTGAAAAGCGGCTTCGGTTATCGTAAGGCCGCCGTCTTGCAATAGATTTTTCGCGGCGTAAATGCGTTGGTCGCGAATGAACCGCCCCGGGGAGCAATCAAGCAATGATTTGAGTTTGCGATGTAATTGCCGCTCGCTCATGCCGATTTTTCGAGACAGAACGGGCGCCGTAAATTTTTCATCATTCAAGTTTTCCAACACAAGCTTTTGCAAGCGATCAAGAAAAGCCTGATCGAGCGCGCTGATTTTTAGCGTTGTTTGCTCCGTTTTGGATTCTTGCGAATCGAGTCCGGATTCTCGAAGATTTTGCTGTATCGCACGCCGCAGTTCAATCAGCTTGCGTATACGAACGCGCAGTTCTTTCGCGCTGAACGGCTTGATCAAGTAAGCGTCCACGCCGGTTTCGAAGCCTTCAATGCGTTCATCTTCCCCCGCCTTTGCGGTGAGCATGATGATCGGAATGTGGCTCGTCACTTCGTCTTCGCGCAGCATGCGGCTCAGCGCGTAACCGTCAACTTTCGGCATCATCACGTCGGTGATAATAAGATCGGGGATGTATTCCTGCGCCCGTTTAAAGCCTTCTTCGCCATCCGCAGCTTCTATGATGCGATAGTCATTTTCCAATGTTTGCCGGATGTAAGCCCGCACGTCGTCGTTGTCTTCGACAATGAGCACAAAGTCGCCCTTTTTTGTTGGTTTGATCGATTTTGGGCGTGTTGGATTGTTGGAATTTTGGAAATCTTGAGCGTCAGTCTTATAAAAAATATTTGCGTCGGCTTGATCACTGGAAACTGAAGACTGAAAACTGACCACCGGCAGACGAACGGAAAACGCTGCGCCAAAACCTTCTTCGCTTTCCGCCGAAATCGCGCCGCCGTGCAGCTCCACGAGTTCTTTCGTTAAAGCCAAGCCGACGCCGGTTCCTTCAAACTCTCGCGTTTGCGAATGATCGGCCTGGTAAAATCGGTCGAAGACGTGCGGCAATCTATCTCTGGGAATGCCGACGCCGCTGTCGCGGACAGTTATGAGTAAGTCGTCATTTGTATTTAGTGACTTGCTCGGCGATTGATCACTGATTACTGACAACTGAACACTGATTCTCCCTCCTTCCGGCGTGAATTTAAAGGCGTTCGAGAGCAGATTGTACATGATTTTCTCAATCTTGTCCTGCTCAAAATTGATAATAACTTCATCTTGTTCGGACTCGAAAAACAGCATGATTCGTTTTTTGTGCGCCAGGGACTCGAATGAGTAAGTGAGATTCCTCAGCAACGGCACAATGTTTCCGGGCGAGGCGTTCAGCGTCATCCGTTGCGCGTCAAATTTGGCGAGGTCTAACAATTGGTTGATCAAGCGCAGCAATTGTTTAGCGTTGCGAAAAGCCATTTGCAATTTCTGACGATTATTTTCGCCGCCGGAATTTTCCATCACCGTTTCGATCTGGCCCAGAATTAAAGTCAATGGCGTGCGCAGTTCGTGGGAAATGTTGGTGAAAAAACGCGACTTAAGCCGATCCATTTCTTTAAGCTTGTCGCTCAGCTCGCTAATTTCCTTTTTTTGTACGGCCAGTTGATGGCGCATATCCGCGTTGTAACGGAAACGTGACGCAAGAATTTCCAGGAGATATTCGTACAAATGTTCATGCAAATCGGGGCGAATATCTTTGAGCTTTTGAACAGCATTCCGCGGTAAAATGATGACCGAGCATTCATCTATCGCAACGGCCGTCGCTGAGTGAGAAGCGTTTTGCAGATAAGCCAATTCTCCGAGCACTTCAGGAGCCTGCACGACGGCTAATTCAAATTTATCAGCTCCCCAAATGATACGTACTTGGCCCTTTTCGAGAAAAAAAAGCGCATCATCACGCTCGTTTTCGCGCACGACGGTTTCACCAGCGGAAAACTGACGACATTCACTATGAAGCACTTCTAATAAAGGACGAAGAGATTTGAGAAACGCTGCGATCCGTACTTGCATGTTGGTTTATTTTTCCTTCATCTTTTCCACTCCGTCCCAATCTTCAGGCGCGCCTTTTTCGCGACGCAAGCTCGCTCGTTCCGCATATATTTTCGCCGTCTTGTCTCCCAGGTTCCGGTGTACAATTTCATGAAAGATATCCGCCGAATCTGCAAAGTCTCGCGAAAGGTATTTGTCCACGCCCTGTTCGAAAAGTGCCGTTGTTTCGGTTTTTAGACGCACCGTTTTTTCGTCTTCGCCGCAGATGATTTCGAAAACTGTGACGGCATCAACTTTACCTTTAACTTGCACCCGGCCCAAACGCCGAATCGCAAAGCTTTCGAGCTGGCGAATTTTCGCCAATGTATTTTCGCTGATGATAATCGGCGCATTGTAGAATTTTGTCAGACCTTCCATGCGCGCGGCGGTGTTGACCGCGTCAGAGACCACGCCCGCGTTCATTCTGCCGCTGTCGCCGAGAATGCCCATCATCAAAGGCCCCGTGTTTAAACCGACGCCAATCTCGACCGGCGAGCGCCCCTTTTTCTCGCGCTCAAGATTGTAGTTTGCAACGTTTTTTTGCAAATCGATGGCCGCTTGCACGGCGCGATCCGCCCCGCCCCAAAACAGCGCCATAATGCCGTCGCCGTAATATTGATTCACAAAACCCTGGTTTTCCGCAATCACCGGCCCGACGCGGCGCAAGTACGCATTCAAGAAGTTAAAATTTTCCTGCGGGCTCATTGATTCCGACAAGGCGCTGTAACCGCGAATATCAGAAAATAACACGGTCATTTCTTGGCTCACTTGATCACCGGCGCTGACGTCGATGATCGATTCATGGCCCAAGGCGCGTAAAAATTCGTGCGGCACAAAACGTCCGTAAGCGGAATTGATGTTGTAAAGATTCAAGTGCGTTTTGATGCGCGCCAGCAATTCGTCTTTGGAAAAAGGCTTGGCCAGATAGTCGTTGGCGCCGGAAAGGAAGCCTTCCACTAAATCGCCGACCTGATCTTTCGCCGTCACCATAATCACCGGCAATTCACTCGGCAAATATTGTTCGCGAATTTTTCCGCAGACTTCGTAGCCGGACATGCGCGGCATCATAATGTCGAGCAAAATCAAGTCAAAATGCGCTTCCTTCTCAACGGCTCGCAAAGCTTGTTCGCCGTCAAACGCTTGGGTCACGTTGTAATTCAGCGGCTGCAAATGATTGGTTAAAACTTGCTGATTGACTGGCTCGTCGTCCACGACGAGAATGCGAAACGCGTCGTTCGCGCGGCCGCTTTCTTCCACGAAAATATCTTGCGCATTGCCGTTAGTTTCCTGAACGCGCGCCAAACCCGGCGCAAACAATTTTTCCGACTCACCGCTTACTCCAATATCATTCTTCTCTTCGCCAGGCACTTGATTTGCGATTGGCAGCGTGAAGAAAAACTTCGCCCCCTCGCCGGGCTGTGATTTTAGCCAAATTTTACCGCCGTGCAGTTCCACCAATTGTTTGGTGATCGAAAGTCCCAAGCCTGTGCCGCCATACTCGCGCGTCGTCGAAGCGTCAGCTTGTTCGAAAGATTGAAAGACGGTTTCGTGATTTTCTTGTGGAATCCCGATCCCCGTATCCAAGACTGAAATCTCAATCTCACCGCCGGTTGTTTCATGTGCGGAAATGATGACGTCTCCTTCCCGGGTAAATTTCACAGCGTTGCCAATGAGATTGTAAAGAATCTGCTGCAACCGGCTCTCATCCGCGTCAACCGGAGGCAGCTTTTTCGGCACGCGGTTTTGCAAAGCCAGCGCTTTTCCGCCGATCAACGTTTCGCTGAATTTCAGCACCAGTTCAGCAATGACGTGAAGATCGACCGGCTTTTTAACCAACGTCAATTCATGCGTCTTGAGTTTGGAAAAATCGAGCAGGTCGTTCACCATGCTGGATAGCCGCTTGCCGCTGGCGACCACAAGCCCAAGATCGGCGGCGGCTTTGGGCGGCAGATCTCCGCCTGCTCCGTCCAGCAGCGATTCCGTCAAGCCAATAACGCCATTTAGGGGCGTGCGCAGTTCGTGCGACGTATTGGCGAGAAATTCGTCCTTGAGCTTGTCGACCTTGCGCAGACGGTCGTTGATTTCGCGCTCCCGAGCCAGCTCTTTCGCCTGTTCTTTCGCGCGATAGTCCCCGTAAATTTTTCCGACGACAAAAACGGCAGTGAGAAAAAGCAGGGCGTAAATCGCATACGCCCACCATGTCTGATACCATGGCGGCGCGATGGAAAACGAAAAACTGTCCTCGCGGCTCAGATTTCCATAAACATTCTTCGCACGTACGCGAAATTGGAAATCGCCGTGCGGCAAATTGGTGTAATCTTTTTGCGTTTCATGCGTCCAGGACGACCAGGTTTCGTCAAAACCTTCCAGAAACGTTTGAAACTGGTTAGCGGCGGGATGGTCAAAGCTTGTTGCTGCGTACTCGAAGCGAAAAGTATGGTTCGCATAATGCAACTCAGGAGCGGCAAAATCAGCGGTTCCATATCCGCCGAAAATAAGAGAATCTCCGTTCAAGAGCACGCGGCCCACCAAAGCGTGATGTTCGCGCGAATAATTCTTCGCGATACGAGAATCGTAGCGTACGACGGCGTCAATCGTCGCAAACCAGGTGACGCCGTTTTCTTCCGGATAGATTTGCGAAAGCTCTCTCGCCAAATCGGCGATGCGCATAAACGGCCTGGCGTTCCACACGTAGCTTCCGGTTTGCTGCATCTGCAAAACGCCGGTTTCCAAACTATTGGCCGAAACTTTTTGCAGCCAAACGCTGCCGCCGGATTCTTGTACGACACGACCTATTTGGAAACTGGAATCCGCAAAGGCCACGCCCAGACTGGAATCCGGAAAAAACATGTTCGGGTTTTCGGCATAGAAACGCAGCCCCTGGCGAGTCGCAAAACGCACATCGTTATTGACGCTTACGACAAAGGCTCCGCCGGGCGGGAGACCGTTCGCTTCTCCATATTCATCGAAATCGATTGCTGAACTATCGGTTTTACCGAATACGGCTCTCGGCCAATCGGGAATGCGGATCACGCCTTCATAGCCGGTTCCAAGCCAAACGTCGCCGTTATCAGACTGCGTGATGCTGCGAACGTCGCTTTTAGCCGTTAAAATTCGCCCGGAATATCGCCACTGGTTGCTTGAAAACTCCAGCAAAGCAAGACCGTCATTCAGCCCGATGAAGATTTGCGACGGATTGAAAGTTGAGCGAAATAAAGTAAAAGAAATGTCTTTGTTGAGCTGAGTTATCCGACCGTCCTTGAAGGCATGAACGCCTTCGGAGGTCGCAACCAGCAAAACTTCCCCAGCAGAAAGGAGCCACCAGGATTCGTTGTTGAAATTTTGTAAAAGCCGAAAAACGGGGCGGGCGTTCTCACTCTCGACCAGATGAAAAACGCCGACGCTTGTGGCAATATAGATTTTACCCTGATGACGAACGATATTGTAAACGGAACCTTCCAGACCCTGTTTCGCCGTAAAGATTGAAAAAGGTCCGGGAATTTCCAGTCGCGCCAAACCTTTGTCAAAAGTCGCCCAAAACCCGCCTTGGGCGTCAGCGCGCATATCATGGACGTTTTGATCGATCAGGCCGGAGGATTTATCCAAAATTTGCAGCAGATTTCCCTGTGTATTCAAACGAAGAAGGCCGTAGTGCGCCGTTCCCATTGCCAGCGTGCCGTCTTCAAGCTCGCAAGCGTAAAAAATATCGCCCTGCCGCAAAAGATCGTCCGCCTGCGTCGGAAACGGCGTAATCGCGTCCGATTCGATCACGAACAATCCTTGAACGGAAGAAACAATCAGAATTGCACGTTCGTCAGGCGTGCGGGAAAAAGTAAATATATTGGCAAGGCTCTCGGTAGCGAAAATTTCTCCCCCGGGTACTGAATGGATGGAATCGCCGTCGACTCTGACCAGTCCGTTCAGGTGCTCGCGCGTAAAGATTTCCCCGCCGACGTTGTACAGACTGAGAAATCTGGTTTTCGAGCGCCAAATTTTGAAATCGCCGGTCAATGAATCTTCGGAAGCGGCCAGACGGGGCTGCCAGCGGAAGAGCCGAGACAAGGATTGAAAATAGACGTATTCTCCGGAAATTTGAATTTGCGAAATGAAGCCAAACGCACGATGTTCCTCAGGAAGTTGCGGCGTTAGGGAAACGTAGCGCAATTGACCGACGGAATCAGGACTCAAGTAGCCGAATTCATTTTGGCCGCCCGCATAAATGCGTCCGGTTTGATCCTGCGCCAGCGCGAAAACGAATGACTGATTTGGCAGCTTAATAGAATGCCAGCGAACGCCGTCATAGATGATAATTCCTTCGGTATTGCCAAAATACATCCTGCCGCGCTCGTCTTGCACAAGCCCCCAATTCTGCGGATGCGCGCCGTACTCTTCAAACCCGAAGTTTTGCATGAAAGGAACGCCGGTTTCTTTAATCGATGAAAAATCTTGACTTTGCCCCAAGGCTGGAGAGAGTGCCAGAGCCAAAAATGCGCCGATAAAGCTTACTGCACGGCGAGAACGCTGGAATCTCAAGTTTTTCAGAAGAACTGATTTCTCCGGCGAATAGAAACTTCGCTTGTAGGCCGTTCCTGGGCTGTAGAATGTTTTCATGCGATTCGCACATTTTCATGTTACCGCTTTTTCTAGAAGTTAATCGAAGTACGGCGATAGTCAAGCCTTCTTGCTTTCATATGCGAAGAGCAAAAAAACAAAAAAGCATCGCCCGGATTTCCCGAACGATGCTTTTTCAGTTATAAGATGAAGCTGAAACCGCAAATCACTTCATCAACAACAACTTCTTCTGCGCGGTGAATTGCTGACCGATTCTGATCGTGTACATGTACAATCCGCTGGCCACGCGCTGACCGGAATCATCACGCGCATCCCAGACGACCTTGTGCGCGCCGGGGGCGTAATCGCCGGAAACCAACGTGCGAACAAGCTGTCCCGCGCTGTTGTAGATGCTCAACGACACATGACCAGCGTCGACGAGATCAAACTGAATCGTCGTCGATGGATTAAACGGATTCGGATAATTCTGATGCAGTGCAAACTCGGTCGGCAAAGCGTTTTCAATGATCGATTCATCATTGTCGAGCGCTGCGGCTTTTGGGTTCTCGCAACGGTCCAGCGCATCACAATAATCTTCCCACGCCTTGCAATAATCCTTGATGGCGTCGCCGAAGTAGCCATCATTGTACTCTTCATCACCGTCTGCGCGGTCGTTGTCACCGTCTTCGATGTCGTCGGCCATTTTGCCGGAGGGCAAAGGATCGCATTCAAGCGCCTCTTCGCGTTTTTCTTCGGCGATGCAGCGCGCTAAATCAGCAAGGGAACTGGCGATCGGATCGGTGCCGTCGGCGTCTTCGCGGGCTTCTTCCAGGGCGTCGGCGGCGTCGCGCAGGGCGTCGCAGAGTTCTTCGACGTCATCTACCAGGGCATAGCCGAGGGCGTCGGCAAGTGCGTCTTTGGCTTCGTCCAGGGCATCCAGCGCGTCCGAATCGGTACCTGAATCATCGATGAGCGCTTGTACGGCGGCGGTTGCATCATTGATGACCGTTTCAGCACCACAACCTTGAACAGCAATGACGCACTGGCTGAATTCCGAAGTACTGCTGTCCGGCGACGTTGCGGTTGCGGTGATGAATGCACCGCCAGCCACGACCGCACTAAAGGCAAACGAAAAACTGGCGTCTCCTGAAGAGTTGGTCGTCACCACATCGGCGCCGATAAAGGTTTCACCTTCGCCATAGTCGTCCGCCTGGGCCGCACCACTTTGATCGCCATTGCACACCGCATTCGCGAAAAATTCCAGGCGGAAACCGCTGGTATTCGCTGTGCTGTTGAAGATCCCCGAAATGGTCACGGAGCCACTGCCGTCTGTATTCACCTCGGTGATGACGGGGAAGTTTTGCAGGCCGTTGGGACCGGTATCGTCGTCGGAAGGGTCGTTGCCGGTGACGCCGTCTTCGAAGTCGCCTGCATCGGCGCCGAGATCAATACCCAGTCCGCCATTGTTGAAGATCGAGTTGCCAAGAATAGCAACCGGGATGCGGAGTTCATCAGTCAGGAGAACGCCCGCGCTGTCGTTGAAGGCAATGATGTTTCCTTCGCCAGGATTGACGCCGCCAATAAGGGCAATGCGTCCGGGCGGGTCGGTTGTTTCCATTCTAATGCCATACGACCCATTCCCCAGGTTCGTGCTGCCGAAGCGATCAGTGCCGATTTTGTTGCCCTGAACAATTGCACCCTCCGCGGCGCCGCCGCTGAACAGCAGACCTTCATCTCCGTTTGCTGAGATGACATTGCCTTCGTTCGGTGCAGATCCACCGACCTGGCATGAATCGGAGCCACCGCTGAACCGGACGCCCGAAGTATCGTTGCCCATGGCCGCCGTTCCGGTGATATCGACGCCGATATAGTTGTTTTTGATGACCGCTGAGTGAGATCCGCCGCTGAACCGCAAGCCGAATCGACCATTGTTGGAGATAATGTTTCGCGCATTGGGTTCGACGCCGCCTACGATACCATGACTTGAACCTCCACTAAAGCGAATACCTGAATCGTCGTTGCCTAACGGCGCGGTGCCGGTCACGTCCGTGCCCACGAGATTTCCCTGGACGACATTGTATTCTGACCCGCCGCCAATGCGGACGCCCATTCTACCGTTGCCAGAGACCAGGTTACCCGCCCGCGGTACAGTTCCGCCAATGAGATTGCTGTCCGAATCGGCAAAAACGTAAATACCGTGATCGAGATTGCCGAGATCGACCGTGCCGGAAAGATCTGTCCCGACAAAGTTGCCTTGAATCGTATTGTGTTTCGACATCCGAACATAGACGCCAACGTTCCCATCTTCGTTCGCATTGGTTCTGCTGCCATTGCCGGAGATGATGTTTCGCGCACCTTCTACAATGCCCCCCACGAGATTGCTGTCGGATTCGACAATGAAAACGCCGATCGAATCGTTGGGAACAGCGGCGGTTCCGGCTGCGTTCAGCCCAACGATATTGCCTTGAATGGTATTTTTCTTCGTTGGAAGGGTTACCCCCCTGCTGTCAACCGTGACACCGTATTGTCGATTGCCCGAAATCACATTCATGGCGCCGGAGGCAGTCCCGCCAATGGTGTTGTTCTCTCCAGACACCTGGATGCCGGACCTGCCGTTGCCAAGGTCGGCGGCGCCAGTCACATCAACACCGATGTAATTGCCTTGAATAATGTTGTTATCGCCGCCAAGAGAGATGCCCTGGCCAGAATTTCCTGAAATCAGGTTACGCTCAGCGGTGGTGAGCCCGCCGATTTGCGTGTTTGAGCCGTCCATCGAAATGGCGAAGTTGTTTGGGCGCGCCAGCAGGCCAGTCACATCGGCGCCTAGGAAGTTGCATGCTACTTTGTTGTTGTTACTGCCATCAAACCAGATGCCCGCCAACGAAAATCGGTTGATAACAAGTCCACGAATGGTGTTGCCATCCGTTCTGAAAGTCAGACCGAAGGCGCTGGATCCGCCCAGATTGCTGCCGTCGAGTTCAATCTCCAGGGTTGGCGGCCAGCTGGAACAGGAAGCGCCCGGCTGGGTGAGACCATCGATGATGACCGGGTCTGTCACCGCAGGTAACTGCGAGGTCGGGGAAATCGTATGCGGGCCAGCCCCTGGAATGTTGAATTTTATGGTATCCGGCGTGGCGGCGTCGATGTTTGCAGTCGCATTCGCATCGAGAATCGCCTGCCGCAGCGAGCCTGCTCCTGCGTCATTTGTGTTTGTCACGACAAAACAGTGTGTCGCCGGTGGTGCGGGTGTTGGGGTCGCGCCTCCTACGGTTGTCATCAGGAAAGCGAACATCGCTGCGGCAGAAGCCGCTCCTGCTTGTAGAACGTTGCGGAATCGACGCTGATTTTCTGACTGTCCTGGCGCCCATGTTCCATGCATTGTAAACTTCCTCCTGTTTGTAAGGATAGTGCGGAATTAAAACCGCTTACTCGAAAGAGCTTTGTTCTAAACGCCAAAACTTGGTCGGATTTGGCGAATGATTGTAGAGTCCATTCTGAAATGAATCCGCAGGAAATGCAATGGAAAGCGGACGGCGCCGGAAGTCCGTTTACAACGCCTCTGCGTAGAGTTACGAAAACGTCAAAGGTTTGCAGATAGGCTGGCGAGAGATTTTACATTGCGGCCCGAAAAAATGAAACCGGCAATCGCAAATCAGACCACTTTCGATTCACGATTGCCGGTTTTCGTCAAATCACTTCATCAACAACAACTTCTTCTGCGCGGTGAATTGCTGTCCAATCCGAATTGTGTACACGTACAATCCGCTGGAAACCCGCTGACCGGAATCATCACGCGCATCCCAGACGACCTTGTGCGCGCCGGGAGCGTAATCGCCGGAAACCAGCGTGCGCACGAGTTGTCCCGCGCTGTTGTAAATGCTTAACGAAACATGGTTGGCTTCGATCAAATCAAACTGAATCGTCGTCGATGGATTAAACGGATTCGGATAATTCTGATACAGTGCAAACGCTTGCGGCAATAACTGATCACTGGACACTGAATGCTGGTCACTGAAAACTGCCTTCGGAGAAACACACCGTTCCAGCGCACTGCAATAATCTTCCCACGCCTTGCGATAGTCCTTGATCGCGTCGCCAAAGTAGCTGTCGGCGTATTCTTCGTCGCCGTCGGCGAGATCGTTGTCGCCGTCTTCCATATCGTCGGCCATTTTACCGGTTGGAGCGGGATCGCAGGCTAAAGCTTCGTCTTTTTTGTCTGTAGCTACGCTGCGGGCGAAATCGGCCAGAAGGCTGGCGATGGCATCTGTATCAACATTGTCTTCGCGGGCTTCTTCCAGGGCGTCGGCGGCGTCGCGCAGGGCGTTGAGCATGTCTTCGATCTCGCCGTTATCCAGCGCTTCCTGGGCGTCTTCCAAAGCGTCTTTGGCTTCCTGCAGGGCGTCAAGCGCGTCCGGATCGGTTCCCGGATCGTCGATCAAAGCCTGAATGTTATTGCATGCTGAAGCAATCGGCGCGTTTTCAAAAATGTAGGCTGCTCCGGCTTTGGAACCGCCCGTGTCTTCAAGCCACGCCCCAACAATGATGCGATCGCCGCTGATCGCGACCGAATAGCCGAACCAGTCATGGGCTTCTTTGTCGCTGGCCAGGACTTTGGCGAGTTCGTTCCAAACTCCGCCATTGAGCTCGAAAATATAGGCCGCCCCGGCATCTAAACCGCCTGTGTCTTCCCCATACGCACCGACAATGACGCGGTCGCCGCTAATCGCGACCGAGTAGCCGAAAAGGTCAACGGCTTCTTTATCGCTCGCTTGAATCTTGGCGACTTCGCTCCACATCCCGCCGCTGCGCTCGAAAATGTAGGCCGCCCCGGCGTTGTCGCCGCCCGTGTCTTCCCCACGCGCCCCCACAACGGCGCGGTCGCCGCTGATCGAGACCGAAATGCCGAACCGGTCACCGGCTTCTTTATCGCTCGCCTGGATTTTGGCGACTTCACTCCACACCCCGCCGCTGCGCTCGAAAATGTAGGCCGCCCCGTCTTTAGAACCGCCTGTGCCTTCCTGATTTGCTCCGATAATGGCGCGGTCGCCGCTGATCGAGACCGAAATGCCGAACTGGTCAAGAGCTTCTTTATCGCTTGCCTGGATTTTGGCGACTTCGCTCCACACCCCGCCGTTGCGCTCGAAAATGTAAGCGGCGCCGGCGACCAAAGCGCCCGTGCTTTCAAATCGCGCCCCGACAATGGCGCGGTCGCCGCTGATTGATACGGAACAGCCGAACCAGTCAGATGCTTGTTTATCGCTCGCTTGGACTTTCGCGACCTCGCTCCATACCTCGCCGTTGCGCTCGAAAATGTAGGCCGCCCCGACGTCTAAAGCGCCTGTGTCTTCCCTATCGGCTCCGACAATGGCATAGTCGCCGCTGATCGAAACTGACCTGCCGAAATGGTCAAGGGGTTGCTTATCACTCGCCTGAATTTTGGCGACTTCGCTCCATACCCCGCCGCTGCGCTCAAAAATGTAGGCCGCCCCGACGCTGAAACCGTCCGCGTCTTCCAGATCCGCTCCGACAATGGCACGGTCGCCGCTAATCGAGACCGAAACGCCGAACTGATCAAAAGCTTCTTTATCGCTCGCCTGGATCTTGGCGATTTCGGTGAATTGCGCCTGCGCGAAACTCGCAGACATAAGGATGCTCAACAGTGTGAAAACGATTGTTGCGCCAGAGGTTTTTCTGATTTTCATGTTCGTTTCCTTCTCCAAATGATTTTTCGAAACTGTCGCTTTATCAACCGAACGGTTTACTTCATTAACAAGAGCTTTTTCTGCGCAGAAAATTGTTGACCAATTTTAATCGTATAGAGATAAACCCCGCTCGCCACACGTTGACCGGAATCGTCGCGCGCGTCCCAGACGACCTTGTGCGCGCCGGGGGCGTAATCGCCCGAAACCAGCGTGCGCACGAGTTGTCCCGCGCTGTTGTAAATGCTCAGCGAAACATGGCCCGCATCGACCAGATCAAACTGAATCGTCGTGCTCGGATTAAACGGATTCGGATAATTCTGATGCAGCGCGAAATCCGTCGGCAAAGCCTGCTCATTGTTTATTGCTAATTGATCATTGAAGGCCGCGGCTTTCGGATTCTGGCAGCGATCCAACGCCGAGCAATAGTCTTCCCACGCCTTCTTGTAATCCTTAATCCCGTCGCCGTGGTAGGTCGTCGCCACTTCGAGATCGCCGTCGGCCAGGTCGCTGTCGCCGTCGTCAATGTCGTCCTGCATTTTGCCGGTCGGGGTCGGATCGCAGGCGAAGGCTTCGGCGCGTTTTTGCGTCGCTATGTGGCGGGCGAGATTGGAGAGCATGGCCGCGATCGGATCGGTGTCCACGCCTTCGTCGCGCGCGTCTTCGAGCGCGTTGGCCGCTTCGCGCATGGCGTCAAAGAAATCTTCCGTATCACTCGTATTTGCGGCGTCGTTCAAGGCGTCCTTCGCATCTTGCAGCGCGCTCAAAGCGTCGGTTGGCGTGTTGGGATCGTCGATCAAGGCCTGCACGGCGGCGCAAGCGTCGGTGATCACGTCGTTGTTGGTTTGTACCGTGACCGTAACGTCGTCGGTCGCTTCGCAGCCGTTGACGTCGGTCACGGTGACGGTGTAGACAGTGGTTGCCGTCGGCGTCGCGGTTGGATTGGCGATGGTCGCGTCGTCCAGGCCGGTCGTCGGCGTCCATGCGATGGTCAAGGCACCCGTGCCGCCGGAAGCCGTGGTGGCTCCGCCGATGACGGTCGAAGCGCCGGAAAGAATCGTCGCATCCGCACCTGCGTCAGCCGTCGGATTGGGATGGATGGTCAAGTCGCCGTTGTCGGAACCGGTGCAGCCGTGCACGTCAGTGACGATGACGGAATAATTTCCGGCCACTGATGCGCTAAAACTGTCTGTATCGCCGGGATTGGTTGCGCCGCCGGGAACCGTCCAGGCGTAGCTGAAGGGCGCCGTGCCGCTGGTGACTCCGGCTGAAATTGTCGCGCTGCCGCCCGCGCAAGTCGAAACGTCGGCGACCGTCACGGTTGGATTGGGATTGACGGTCAAAAAGACGATGACCGAGACCGTGCAGCAGTGAACGTCGGTGAAGATGACGG
>CAXHAT010000137.1:0-21756 GCA_964014485.1 uncultured Deferribacteres bacterium | reverse complement strand
GCGATGCAATGGAGTCTCGTGGGCTCGGAGATGTGTATAAGAGACAGCACCAGATCAAGCAGTCGTTTATTGACATGCGCAAGGACATTATTTCCGAAAGCTTTCCGAAGTTGTCTTTGGAAGAAGTCGCTGAGTTGGCGAAAAATACGTTTGCCATGGGCAAGCCTGAAATTGTAGAAGCATGTGAAGAATATGTCAATAGCGGACAAAAGCCGAACCGTCCGTTTACGCCGCGCGTGCCGGCTTTTAATCCGAAAAAGAACGATTACATCGAGCGCCTTTTCGACCCGCGCGATTTGGCGAAAGATATGGAGAAACTCGGCTTCAGCGTCAAGGCTTACTCTCATTTTGGCGGGGCGGGGAAACAGGATTTTGTAGGAACGGCAAATGCTGTTTTACGCGCGTTTTCGCCGGTTACGCTTTGGGCGGCGCGCGCTTTTAAGATTGTCGCTACGAAATAGGCGGTGCAGCCTTCGCGCTGAACCGGGAAAATCAAATGATTTCACGCTCAGAATAAACAGGACGTTTTGCAAACAGGAGCGGTTGACTTTTGAGTCGTTTCAATTGAGTTCAAAGGAGGAACGTTGAGAATGATGAAATCTAAAAACCATATGATGAAATCCGCTGTTTCAGTTTTCTTTTTTTTCGCGATTTTTTCATCGGCTAACGCACAGGTGAACCACCCGTACCCGCGAGTTGGCACGTTTCATTTCGTGCGCGGCGAAGTGCCTTACCCCTGGCATGCGCGCATGGACATGATCAATATCAACAAAACCGATCCGGCGATTCCGCGCGGAATCAAGGAGATCAACCCGAACGCCGTCTGTTTTTCAACCAGCGGCTGGACGGTTTGGAACGGCAACAATCCGATTATGACCGATCCGGATTATGACATGCCGGAAGAATGGCTGTTGAAAAATTCCAGCGGGGAAAAGATTCTCCAACCTGGCAACAAGCCGATGGTCAATTTGTCGGATTTGTGCCCGAAAGTAAATGGCAGACGCTACAATGAAGTTTTGCCGGAAGTGCTGATTCGCCGCGTCGATTTGCGCTACTGGGACGGCATTGCAACCGACTGGCTTTGGGACAAGCCGCGCGGCGCCGACGGCGACATCGATCTCGACAACAACGGCAAAAACGATTACACCGAGTCTGGAAAAGGCGAAAAATGGGTCATCGCCGAATGGCAAAAAGGCTTTGAAACGCTGCTCGAAAACCTGCGTGCGCAAATGCCGGACGACAAATACATGCTGATCAATTCCGGTCTGCTGCACAAAATTGGCTGGAAATCTTCGAATGGCCTGATTCTCGAAAACCTGCGCGGCATTCGCGGCTGGGACGGATTCTTGCGCGACTATTTGAAATTTAGCAGAGAAGCGCGTGCGCCGCATTTTTTCTTTTTTGACGTGATTCCTTCGAATCGCGACCCATACACAAGCATGAACGGCGATTCGAAAAATTACTATCGCCACTTGCGCATGATGCTGACGACGGCGATGCTTGGCGACGGCTATTTTAGCTATTCCGACCATGCTGCGGGGCCGTCCCATCATTATGATAAATATTACGACGAATACGATGTGAACGTGGGTTACCCGACCAGCGACGCGGTTGAATTGCCGAATCGCTGCTGGGCGCGCTTTTTTGACGGCGGCGTTTCAATCGTCAACCCGACCGGCTCGACGCGTACGCTTCGTGATGAACAATTGCGCGGATTTGCCGCTTACAACGGCCCGTATTATCGATTTCTCGGCGGGCAGGATCCTGCGTTTAACAATGGTCAGGAATTTCACGAAGTAGAGCTTTTTGGTGAGAAATTGGCTTCAGACCGCGATTTGTTGGTCGGCGACGGTATCATTTTGCTGACCGAGAAGAAGACCATCGTCTCGGACATTGTTATTGATAGCCAGGGCGCTGAAACTTCGCCGGGCAGCGACAAAGCGGAGCTGATCGGCGGGTGGAGCCACACTAACGACGAAGATAAATCATGGAGTATGCGGCAGGCGGATCATAACAAGCTTTACGCCATTGCCTACGCGTCTGCGGGCGGTGGTGAAGCCAGAGCCAAGTACAAGCCAACGATCAATATTCCCGGCGAATATGAGATTTTCGAATGGCACGGCACGGTTCGCGGCCGGCAAATGGCGACCAATACGCCTTACAAATTGTTTATCAATGGTCAGCAAAAAACTTCCGGCACAATCGATCAATCACGCAATTCCGGACGTTGGAACAGCCTCGGGAAATTTGATTTGCCCACTGGAAGCCGTACAGTGATTGAGCTGACGAACAATGCAAACGGCACAATCGTCGCCGACGCGATCATGCTCGTTTTTCAAGAAGGCGACATCGATTGGAACCCGGACTTCGCGCCGTCCGCTCCAACGGGCGTCCGCGTAGAAACCGGAAGATAGTTTCGCTGGAATGTTGGATTGATGGAGTAATGGAAAGATGGATGAATGGAGTGATGAATTAATCCAACAATCCAGAACTCCATTCATCCATCAAGCCAACATTCCACTACTCCATTCATCCATCAACTTTGGGCATCGCGCTGCATCCGGTTTTATGTTGAAAAAAAAACTCGTTTTCTCGCTTGCGGCGTTCTTGCCGATTTTTGTTCTCGCCGATACTTGCATCTACTTTGTTCTAAAGCATCTTAATTCAAAAAGAAACCTGTTCTACCAAAGCCGCACCGTTTCGCCGGAGAAAGTGCAGGCGTTTATTGAATCGCGCTTTGACCCTGAGCTCGGCTGGAACATGACCTTGGCGGAGCGCAGCAACCTCGGCACGCGTCGTCAGATTAATTATCCCCGGAAAGAAAAATATAAAATCAAAATTTTCGGCGATTCATTTGTCTATGGCGCGGAAGTCAGCGCGGAGCATACATTCTCTGCATTCGTGGAAGAAAAGACGGCGTGGGACTGTCTGAATTTTGGCGTCGGGGCGTACGGCCCGGATCAGGCGTTTTTAAATTACAAACGGACGCAAATCCCGACGGAATATGCGATCCTGGGTGTGCTCTCGGAAAATATCGGGCGGGTGGTTTCGCATTATCCTGGGTTTTACATGCGCATGTGGGCGCCGCCAAAACCGCGATTCATAGCTGACGGTGATGGTTTTCGCTTGATCGATGCGCCGATTCGAACTGTCGATGACCTCAAAAAGCTGGACGATTCCGCCTACATTGAAAGCTTAAAACCGCTGGACTACTGGCCTTTCTACTACGACGAGATTTTGAATGCGCCGGCGAGACTGCATTGGCCCGCAAGTTATACCATCCTAAAACACTTCAGCTTTTTCTGGTCGCGCGGCGCATTGGAGACGCGCAAGCTTTTCTCCGATTCATATGAAGACGCGCTTCAAACTTTTAAGTATACCCACCTCTACCAATCGCGTTCGGAAGCGTTGCGAATTCTCGAGTATATTGTCGATGAGTTTGTGAAATTGGCCGAGAACCGCGGAGAAATTCCAATCGTTTTGGTTTTGTCCGACCAATTTTCAATTGATTTGCGCAAGAAATACGAGCGCAATCTTTACCAGCCGCTGATTGACTTTTTGCAGCGCCGGAATTACGAGTTTCTCGACGTCGGGGAAGTTTTTGTGAATGAAGACTATGGCCAGTATTTCAATTTTTATAACAGTCACTACTCGCCGGAAGGCAACAGCCGCGTCGCTGAAGCGATTGTTAACCACATTCAGCGACGCGAAGAAATGCAGAGCGCAAGCCAATAAAAAACAGAACTAACTTTTCTTAAATATAATCGGAATTCCCACCCAGACTTTTACCGGCTTTTCTTTTTGCTTTGCGGGCTTCCACTTAACCGCTTTGATAGCATCCATGGCGGCCTGATTGTATCCGGGAGCCCCTAAACCCTTCAAGATTTTGGTTTCGGCAACCGTTCCATCCGTGTCAACCAGAACGTTGACAATCACGCGTCCTTCTTCAAAAGGAACGTCTTTCGGTATTGTGAGACTTTTCTGGATGGCCGTGAATCCGCCAACCGGCTCAGGCGGGCTGTCATATTTGACGAATATGTTTTTTTTGCTTTTTCCAGGAGGCGGGGGCGGCGGAATATCTTTAAATTCATCACCTTCTTCTGAATCAGAATCCAGTTTAAATACAACGGGTACCGATACTTTGCCTGCAACAGCTTTGCCGTCTTTGCGGGCAGGTTTCCACCTGACGCTTTTGACGGCCAGAATTGCCGCTTCATCACAGCCGTATTGCCCGAGGGATTTTACGATTTTCGTATCGGTGATTCGCCCGGTTTCGTCGATTAAAACTTCAACAATGACTCTGCCTTCAATTCTTTCAAGTCTCGCCAGACGCGGATAGAACAGATTTTCAAGGATGGCGTCCATACCGCCCTCCGGCTGCGGCGGTTTATCGTAATCTTGAGAGGCAACAGTTAATTCCATTTCTGCTAAAGGTGGGGTGAGCGTGGTGATTTCGTTTGCTTGACTCTGCCACGAGAATGGGACGACAGCCGCGATAATAACCGCCAAAACAAGTCGGTGACGGCGGTTGCTGCGAACGACGCCGTTTTCGGACATCGAAAGAATGTGTTTAAATCTGTACATAACATCTCCTTTGCTTTCGGCAAAATAGGAGCCGGAAAACGCCGGCTTTTTGCCATGAATGGATTGCTTTTTTAAAAAGCTGTACAAAAATTTGCTGTAATCCGTCGGACTAACCCCGGTTTGTGCGATGGCCGCCTCATCACAACGAATTTCTCGAACGCGAGTCAATTTGCGATGCGCAAACCAAACCACAGGGTTGAGTCCAAAAAGTATGATTGCAAAACATTGCAGCGCAAGCGCCCAACTGTCGCGATAGGCGAAATGCGCCAATTCGTGTGCGAGAACGCTTTTGAGACGCTCATTGGACCATGTCGTGTAATCAGCGGGCAAAAAGAGCTTTGGTCTCGAAAAGCCGCGCAGCAACGGTGCGGCAATCTGGTCGGAAACAAAAACGTCGGGCTTTTTCCAGGAAGCGTGAAGAAAAGTGGGGTGAGACATTCGCACGGGAACGGCTTTTTTCAGCGCTCCCCGCAGTCTCAAGTTTTGCACAAAAAACAGCAACGCGAACGTCATGCTTGAAAATAGCCAAAGAGCGGCAAAAACTTCTGCAAATCCAATTGAAGGCGGCTGAAGCGTGACAACAGAATTTGGCGTTTGGGAGACAATCGAATGCGCTGTGAAATAAAACGCCGACTCAGGGTTTTGGACTATGCCCGGCAAACTGAAAAATGGCGGGATGAAGAACTTTATCAGCGCCGTCAACCAGAGAAAGTAGCGCATTTTGGTCTCGAGAGAAAACGCACGATCCGCCAAATAGACCAGCGCGACAAACGCGGACGATTCAAGCATGTGCAAAAAGTAGAGCGATGACCACTCATCGGCGAGCCAGGTAATGAATTCCATGTTTTCCTCCATCGCGGAAGTTATGGTTTTAGTCAAATCCGCTAATTTAGGAACCAGATTCGTTCCGCTCTTTTTCGTCGATCAAGTTCTTGATTTCTTTCAGATCGGATTGACTCAGTTCGCCGGAATTGATCAAGTAATTCGCCAAAGCGCCAAATGAGCCCTGGAAGAGCCGGGAAACAAGGTTTTCCGTTTCGTTGCTCGCGGCGTCTTCCTTTGAATAGGCCGGATCGTAAAAGTTCACCATGCCGATTTTCTTGCGCCCGAGAAATCCTTTGTCAACGAGAATGTTCATGATCGTTTGAATTGTGGTGTAAGCTTTTTCGCCGTTGGGGTAAACTTTCGAATGAACGTCACGCACCGTGACCGGAGGTTCCATTTTCCAAATGCCGAGCATAATTTCCCATTCCGATTCGGCCAGTTTCTTGGGCTTTTTCATCCGCAGCCTCCTGAAAATACTGTTTTGGTATGATTACAAAAAGCATCTACTATTTTTTTAGTTAAATAATGAATTCATTCGTTGCGCGCAAGTATTTTTTGAAAAGAGTAGAAACTCCTGCAAACTTTCACCCTGGCAAAAAAGCTGTTTTAAAAGTCCCGGAGGGACGGTCGAAAGTAGCCCGGAAGTTCACTTCCGGGGAAGATGACGTTTTGTTTTTTGTCGAGTCCCGTCAGGGACGGTTGAAATTTTATCACGTTTCCAGCCTCAATCGCCCTTGGCGGGACTTGAAATCATAGGAGACCTCGGTTCCAGGCGATAAATCGCCTGGTTACTATGAAGCATCCCTACGGGAGATTTAAAACAGTCTTTAAGGGCTGTTTGGTTTGTTTTTCAGGTTCAAGTTCTGAAAGTTCTTGAGACGTTCTCTTTTTTAGTCTATGAGTAGGATTCAATGAAATCACAATTTGAATTTCGAAGCGCACGACGAGATGACGTGCCGTCGATTGTCGCGCTGTTGGCGAATGATCCGCTTGGCGCAAAACGTGAGCGCTTGGAGTCGCCGCTGCCGCAGAGCTACTACGCCGCATTTGAAGCAATTGACCGCGATCCGAATCATGAGCTGATTGTGGTGACGGTTGATGATCAAGTCTGCGGGGTGATGCAACTGTCGTTTTTGCCTTATTTGACTTACGGGGGCGGCTGGAGAGCGCAAATAGAAGGGGTGAGGGTAGCGCCAGAATTCCGCTCGAAAGGGTTGGGACGAGAGTTGTTCTTATGGGGAATTAACCGTGCGCGTGAACACGGCTGCCACCTTGTACAGCTTACGACGGATAAGTCACGCCCGAACGCGCTGCGGTTTTATGAGAGCCTGGGGTTCAAGGCTTCACATGAAGGGATGAAATTGCATCTCAGCTCATCCAGGTAAGCCAATTACCTTTTCAGGTCTCTTTCCGTGAACTTCTTCTTGTAAATGATAGAAGCTGTTTTGCAGGTTAGAACGACGAGAGAATTGCAATACACCGAAATTTTTAATCGCACTAAGCCAAGAATTTCAAGAACGCATCATCACTAGACGCCGCAGCCTTCTGCTAGTGATTTAAAACCAAAACTGCTATGAAACTCAAGATATTACTTATCTGGATTTCGTTGATGATTTGTGTTGGGAACTCCTTTTCTCGGCAGAAGGAGTCCCCGATTAAACTGTTCGGCTATTTTCAAACTTCGCTCCACCATTGGTCGGAAGGAATCGATCATACAGCAAGAAATTCTTTTAGCTTGCAACAGCTCAATCTGTTTCTGCAAAAAGATTTTAGCCTGGACTGGACCGCCTTTGTAAATTTTGAATTGCTAAATAACTTTTCATCCAGCCGGAGTTGGGGGGCAATGAACCTTGAAGAAGCGTGGGTTCGATATAGGACTGGCATGAAATTCAACGTCAAGATTGGGTTGCAAATCCCTCAATTCAACAATCTTAACGAGATTAAGAATCGAACGCCGATCTTACCGTACATTATTCGTCCCCTTGTCTATGAAACGTCGTTTAATGAGCTGATTCCTGTTGAAGTGTTTGTTCCCTCCCGAGCATTTGCGCAGCTTTATGGCATTCTGCCGTCCGGCGAGACGTTATTTGAATACGCTGCGTATGCAGGCAACGGTGCTAACATCAATAATGACAGTCAAAAATGGCAAACCGGAGTCGACACGACGACGACTTTTCTTTTCGGAGGCCGGCTTGGCCTGAGACATAAGGAATTGAAGTTAGGCGTCTCGGCGACTTATGAAAAAACGAATGATTTTGTCGAGTTGGCGCAGGATTTCGGTCGCTCCGTCTCAGAATTTCGGGAGTGGCCAACGACACGTTTAGGCGGCGATTTGTCGTACAATATTGCAAATTTTTCCTTCGAGAGTGAATTGATAACCGTTAGGATCGATGAAAATGCGCCCGAAGTGGACGTCAACCTGGATTTCTATTATGCGACAATAGGTTATCAATTTAGTGAAAAGTTGTTTTGCTACGGCAGTTTCTGGTTTACGAGAGTGGATGTTGCTTTCCTGTATCCGAATGACGGGTACATCGAGGATGAAGACATCTACACGCCTACGATTGGCTTTGCTTTCGATTTGAATTACAGAGTCCGATTCAAAGGACAATATGCGAGAGTGAGAAACGATGAAAGGCGAGAGTTCACTGGCACGAATATCGTAGAAGCAGAACAGGAAAATTTCAACGTCTGGCAAACGGCGCTGTCTGTGTACTTTTAAAACTGAAGATGATGAAGACGCAAAGAAAAACAGTGATACGTACAGCAAGTTTACTTGCTTGCCTGTTCGTATGGGCGGCGTCTTCCAGGGCGCAAGTCGTCGTAATTGCCCACAAATCCGTGCCCATGGATACAATCCGGAAGGTGGAATTACTAAACGTATATTCAGGCGAAGTCAAAAAGTGGAGCGACGATCAGCCAATAGTGGTTCTGGATTTGAAACCGAAAGACGCTGTCAAGATTGCATTTTACAAGTTTTTGGGGAAAAGCTCGACCAGGATGAAATCCATTTGGTTAAAAAAGATGCTTTCCGGAGAAGGTGATCCCCCGGAACGCATGGGGTCTGAAGAAGATATGCTGGAAAAAGTCGCTTCAACCGCTGGGGCTATCGGGTTTGTCAGCAAGGCGAAAGTGATGATGGGCGAAGATGTAAAAATCCTCACAGAAATAGGCGCACGCAACGGCGGCGGTTAATCAGCGTATTTGAAATGTTGAGTCAAATCGTTTTATTCGGCAATAAGCTCATCAATCCGCTGCGATAATCCTTGAAATAACTCTCCTTTATTTTTGAGAATTCCGGTATGCCGCATGCGGATTTTTCCGTTCTTGTCGATCAAAATAGTGTGAGGCAACCCGGCAATGTCCATCGATTGCGTCACGCCGCCGCCGTCGTCGTAGGCGACTGGAAAAGTGTAAGGATTTTGCGCTAAAAACCGCTTGGCCTTTTCAATGGTGTCATCGCTCCAGCTTGTGTTGACGGCAAGAAAAGCAAAATCGGAACGATCAGCATACTTTTCATAGATTTGCTGCAGCTCCGGAAACTGCACTCGACACGGCCCGCACCACGTCGCCCAAAAATCCAACAGCGTCACTTTCCCTGTAAAATCTTCCGAAGAAATCGGCTCGCCCTCCAGGGTTTGCAGCGAGAATGCCGGGGCGTTTTCCAGCAGTTCCGCACTCAACTCCTGTTTTTGAAATTCAGGTCGGGTGACGTAAAAACCGGCGGCGGTTAAAACGCCCCAAACCACAACGAACGGCAAAACTCTAACGATTCCGCCAGCTTGGGCTTTTGCGTAGAATCCTAGATAAACGCTGATGAGTGCGACCAACGGCAGAACATAAAAGATGGAAGCTAATTGAATAAAAACCAGCGCGAAAGCCAGGAGAAAGTATGGTCCGCCCAAAAGAATTGCGCGCAAATGCAAACCCTCCTCGTCGCGCCTGCCAACGAAGAACGCGGCAATGAAAAGAAACACGCCGGTGCTCAAAACAACGTGCGCCATTTTCATATTGAGCGTTTCATACATCACCGCGACAATAACGGCGATAAGCAAACTGAGCGCAGGTAAAGCGAAGTAAATAGTCTTATTTTTCATTGGGACGCCTTCATTTTTGTTGAGTCTGCGGCGGCGACGAGGGATTTGGTCATTTTGACGAGCGAATGGGGAATATTTTCAATAGACAGATTTGCGTCAGCCAACTGTTGAAAACGAAAAGCCGCCCATCCTTCCGGCGGCGTTATTTTCGCGTCGATGAATTCCATCGCTTCGGATTGAATCGCCAAAATATCCGTCAGCGTCGTTCCGGCGGCGCGTGCGTCAATTTCTTCCATTTTAAAACGCACGCTGGCAATGTAAGGCGATTCTCCCGTCGTCCAATGCCCGTAAGTCGTTGTGACAAACTCACCGTTCGGCAGAAGCTCCAGCCCCGGGTAACAGCAATCCCAATCTTTTGTATTGTCCATCAACCGAACGCGGTAGAGACCGTCGCGTCCGTGCTTGAGGTCTTCGTATCCGCCGATCCAGCCGACCCAGTCTCCCTCGGTTGGGCTGCCTCCATCGGAAGTTCTATCCCGGAAAGTAATGAATAAGCGGCCGTCAGGCGCGTATTTCGCAACGTGGCGGTCTCCGGTGAGCGCGCCTGGAAGTTCCTGCGGCTGGCTCCAGGTCTTGCCTTCGTCTTGCGAAAAAACGACGAAGGAATTGTACTGGCGCGAGTTTTCACGCAGCAAAATCGCCAATTCCTTGCCGTCCGGCGACCATACGAATCCGCCTTCGCAAAGATGGGCGTACGGCGCGTGCGTGATCAATTCCGGCTCGCTCCAACTTAGGCCTCCGTCTTTTGAAAGAATTTTGAAAACGTCAAATTTCCCCGTCCACTTGCCGCCGTTGCGCAGAAAGCGCCCGTCGTCGTGAAATTGCGTCATGTAATCGCCGTTGGAAAGCCGCACCATCGACGATGTCGCAACGATGCCGCCGTATTCGCCAATCGGTTTAAGCTCCGACCAGGTTGAGCCGTCGTCTTCGGATACGGCCATCATGATGGGGTACAGTCCGGAAAACATGATCAATCGTCGTTTGTTTTCGCCGTCGTAAACTTTGTAAATCGTCGGCACTTCTTTGGACGCCGCCCAGCTTTCGGGAACCGGCAAGCGTTCGCTCCAGGTTCTGCCGCCGTCTTCGCTGCGTTTCATCACAATGCCGCCGCGCCCGTGGCCCTTTGGATATACGGCGATCATCGTCTGCTGATCGTCCAACAAAACCGTCGTCGGATGTCCGAGATATTGTCCCGGCTCCTGATCAACGATGACTTGACGATGACGCTCATGGGCAAGGTCGATGGTTGGAATGGAAAAACCTCTCTCTTTACCCGTTGGAAAGCTGTGCGTTTGAGTTTTACCGTCCAAAACCAGCATTATTTTATCGGCTAATTTTTTCGCGATGATTTGGGCGCCGAGAGTGTTTGGGCGCGCACCATTTTCGAGCAAATCATCAACTGAAAACGGCGTGTGTTCTTTTAGAAAAGGCAGAGCGCCGTCGCGGTTTGTCATCGCGAGATATTCGAAGTCTTTAAAAACGTCGATCAATGGAACATGCATTTCCCGCGCAATATTTCGCATGATTTGAGCATATTCACGCAGCAAAACATTCAAACCTTTGGGGGCAAGCGTGTTATAATGCCGGCTGAAATATCGTGCCTTGAGCTCCGGCGTCCATCGTACGGGATTCGGCGTCATCAGAACGACCGCGCCGGCGTTTTCTCGCAGCGCTTCAATAAATTCGCGCAGGCCGTCCGCCAGCCGGATTTTGAGTTGGGTTGAAGGCGGTTGATTGCTTCCAACAATTGCTTCAATGCCATGAAAACCAATCTGCAAGACAGCCACGTCAGGATTGTTTCTCGAAGTCAAACTCCTGATTTCCTGAAGCGCGCCTGGAGTGCTGAAATCGATTTTTGCGCTTGTCGTTTGCAGCGTAAAATCGTTTTCTGCGAGAAAGGATTTGAGTTGTTGAGAAAATTCCAGATCAGGCGCTTCGCCGTCTCGAAATTCAGTGCTTATCACCTGAACGTGAACTTGGTTTTGTCTTTTCGTTGCGCCTTGCAAAGCAACGGCAAAAAGCAGCGCGAGAAATGTCAACTGCGAACGGAGTTTCCGAGAGATTCGACGCATATTCATTCTTCAAATTTGGTTTTTACTGGCTTTTGTGCAGAGCAATTTTCATTAGCGTAGAATTTCCTGGATTGAAATGCAAAGGATTCGGTCGCGAAATGAAAGTTCGTTCTCTTTAGAATGGTTTCAAGCGTTTGGCGAACTATTTTGAGCAAGTCGTCAATTGTACTACAACTTTAGGTCTGCCTCAGAACGGTTGTGAAAGACACACTGAAGTGTGAACTACAAACGACAGCAAGATCTCTTCTACCCAGGACGTCAAAAGGTTCTGTCGTTTGTAGTTCAGCTTTCAAGCTGTTTTTCAAGTGCTCACGCGTGTAAGTGCTGGTTCTTTGAGGCTAACTTGACGTTGTAGTAATTGGTACTTCTCGTTTGAATCGGAGGAAGGTTTGATGCGGATTTTTGGAAAATTTCTAAGCGGCATGCTGTTGACCTGTTGCGCGCTAACGGCGCAGCTTTGGAGCGCGGAATATGACCTTGGCGTCAAAGAGCACATTTTTGACAACGGCTTACGCTTGCTGGTGATCGAGCAGCCGGAAAACCACCGCGTGGCGTGCAAGATTTTTACGGACATGGGCGCGTTTAACGAAACCGTAGGTGATCTTGGCTCGGCGCACTACCTGGAGCATTTGATGTTCAAGGGCACGCCGACGCTCGGCTCGCGAGATTGGACGAAAGAAAAACCGTTTATCGACCAGATCACCACCACTGAAAAAGCGCTGATTGCAGCCCAAAACAAGGCGCGCAACGCATTGACGCAACGCGGCGTGTTTCTGGAATATCAGCACGCCGAATCCACGCCGGAAATCGATAGTTTACGCGCGGAGATTGATCGCCTGAATCGTGAGAGTGCGCACCTGCGCAAAAACGGCGAGATGATGCGATGGTACCAAGGCTTCGGCGGCGAAAAACTGACGGCCACGACCGAGCAGGAATACATGAAGTTTGACATCAATCTGCCGAAAGAGCGCGTCGCGGTTTTTCTGCGCGTGGAAGCCGACCGTATGAGAAACACGGTTTTTCGCGAGTTTGACCAGGAACGCATGATTCTTGTCGAGCAGCGCTACGGCGATTTGAACCGCTTAACCACGCCGTATTACGAAGCGATGAACGCGATGGTGCAGACGGTCCACCCGGTTTATTGGCCGGAGGGTTGGTTGAGCGATTTTTATCAATACACCCGCGAATATGAGCGCAATTTGTTCGAAACGTTTTTCGTGCCCAACAACACCACGCTCATTTTCATCGGCGGCGTGACGATGGAGCAGATGGTTCGGCTAACGGAGCATTATTTCGGCTGGATGGAGCGCGCGCCGGAGCCGCCTTTTGTAAAAGCAATTGAACCCAAGCCTTTGGCCGAGAAACGTTTGGTTTGGCGCAGCGAGAAACTGGCTCCGCGCGTGGAAATTCGTTTCAAAATTCCGGCAATCGGCCATCCTGAACGTCCGCATTTTGACGTTTTCGGGGAAGCGTTGTCGCAGACTTTGAGCGCAAGTTTGAAAAAAGCAGGCGTTTTCGGAAGCGTGAACGTCAACACGCGAGTTGTGCACACGGCGCGTTTTGGCGTGCCGGGAACGATGAATGCCGAAGTTGTTCTGCAAAATGAGAACGATCTCGAAAAAACTGAACGGGTGATGCTCGAAACTTTTGAAGCTTTAAAGAAAACGCCGGTTAAAAAGGATGTGCTCGATTATGCGAAAAAGAAATTGAGAGTGGCTTGGCGGCGCACAGCGCAAGACCCGGATCGGCTTGCTTTTGAAATCGGTCATTTTCAAACGATGGATCATTGGACGACGCTTGAAAAACACTTGTCTTTGCGCGAGAAAACAAGCGCCGATAATATTCAGAGTCTGGCAAAAAAATACTTAATCGCTGAAAATCGCAATGTAGGCGTGGTGCGGAAACCGGAGGGCGGACAATGAGAATTCTAATGAAATCAAAGCGTCAAAATCGTTCTACACAGCTCTTCCAAATTTGGCTCAGATCATTTTCTATGTTTTTTACGTCATTCCCGCGCAGGCGGGAATCCAGGAGCGTCGTGGCGCGGTTTGTAGCTTCCCGCCTGTGCGGGAATGAACCCAAAGGCATGATTCCTATTTTGCGGCGCGGTGCGTTCATATCTTCTATTTTGTTTTTAAGCGTGACTTTGAACGGAATAATTCACGCGCAAGACTACACTCACCCGACAAAAATGAACTTACCGGAAAGTGCGTTTCAACGACCTGCCCCGCAAAAATTTCAAGTTAAATTGCCTAACGGGTTGACGGCCTATATCGCTGAAAATCGCGGGACGGGATTAGCTACGATCACGGCGTTTGTACGCGCCGGGCTCGCTTCGGACAACAAGCAGGGCGCGGCTGAAATTTTGGCGCGTGCGCTGAAAAACAACGGCCCGTCTTCGATGGCGGCGGAAGCGTTTCATTCAAAATTGCGAGAAATGGTCGCTGATTTTCGCATTGAAGTTTCACATGAGCGCACCGAAATTTCTCTCAACGTCGGCGTGGAAGACGTCGAACCAGCCTCGTCGCTTTTTGCCGCGCTCTTGAGTTCTCCCGAAATTTCTCAGGAAGACATTTCTTCAGCACAAAAAGCGGCTGCAAGTCAGGAATCGCGCTCTGCTGCAGCGACCGGCGAAAGCGGGCCGGTTTTGTACGAAGGCTCATTGGATGTGGCCGTTGCAGAACTTGACAGACGCCTGCTCGCAGACCACCCCTTTGGCTATGAACCCGCGGCTAAGGACTACGCGGCGCTCAAGGCTGCCGACGTGGAAAATTTTCATCAGAAATATTTTAACGCGTCAAACATTGTGCTGGCTGTTTCAGGAGATTTTGAGCGTGCTGAGGCGGTTGCAATAGTTGAAAAAACATTTTCCGATCTGCCGCGAGGTAATGCGGTCAAAGCAAAAAAGATTCCGGCCGCCAAGAGCGTCTCAGGGCGTAGCATCCACACTTTCAACAGCGACAAACTGCAAGGCTGGCTTGCGATGGGACACGCTTTGCCTGTTATTTCCCGCAAAGATCAAGTTGCGCTGGAAGTGATGAATTATATTTTGGCGGGCGGACACTTCGCGGTGCGCATGTGGTTGGAAATGCGCGATAAACGCGGGCTGACCAACACGGTCGGCGGCTATCCTGAATTCTTCAAGGGGGGAGGGGGGACGTATACTTTTCGTACCTATGGCCGCCCTGAAGTCATTGGACAATTGGTCGAGATTATGCTCCGAGAAATCGAAAAAATTCAAACCAGCCCAGTTTCCGATGAAGAATTGATGATCGCAAAAAACGCCTGGGTTGACGGACGATTTCAAATGAGATTTGAGGATGGCGAAAAAACCGCGAGAACTTTCGCTCTGGAATGGCTGGATTTTGGCAATCACGAGAACACGGAAAAGTTTCCCGCGATGGTGCGCGCGGTCAGCGCAGCGGACGTGCAGCGCGTAGCTAAAAAATATCTAAAGCCGGAGCATTTTCAAATGACGCTTGTTGGGCCTATTGAGAAGATTTTTGAGCGCGGAAAAATGAAGGGCGGGGAGTCGCTGACGAGCTTCGGCGAAGTCATCCGGGCGCAGTAACTTGCAGCCTGATTTTAAAGGTGGGAGATACTTTGAGAAGAAGCCCCAACCTGCAACTTGTCTGTGCAGATAATCTAAATGCAAACGGCCTTAATTGGAATAAAGATAAAAATCGTCGGCGTATGAGACTGTGAAAATTCAAAAGTTAAAGCTTGATCGTCAGCACCTTTAAATTTATTTTGCGTGTAATGATTTTCAATCGTCCAGAATTTCCAATTGAGAGAAACGAATGCGAAGACAATTGACGGCCATCATTGAGCGCGATGGCAATGGATATGTTTCTTTGTGCCCGGAATTGGATATTGCCAGCCAGGGAGACTCCGTTTCGGAAGCGAGGGAAAATTTGCGAGAAGCTCTGGAATTATTTTTTGAGTGCGCCTCGCCTGAAGAAATTCGTTCACGATTTCATTCAGAAGTGTACGTAACCAACGTCGAGGTTGGCGTTGGGTAAACTGCGCGTGCTTTCCGGCAAGGAAGTTTGTAAAATTCTTAAGCAAAGCGGGTTTCAGGAAGCGCGAAGACGAGGCAGCCATATTGTTATGCAACTCACTAAACCCAATACGACCATTACGGTGCCCGTACCTGATCATAAAGAGATTCGACGAGGAACTCTGCAATCGATTATCCGGCAATCGGGGTTGCCGAGAGAAACGTTTGAAGTCTGATCGGCAGTAACATCAAATTTATGTAAAATCATGACCATACGAGAAGCCAAAGCAAAACGGCAGAATGAAATCATGTCAATTCGCGGAGTTGTCGGCGTAGGGATTGGTCTTATCGGCGGGCGCGAAGGAATAAAAGTCATGGTGTCGAAGAAAACGGCGGCTCTTGAGAAGAAAATACCTTCCGAAATCGAAGGCTTTCCCGTCGAGATTGTCGAGACGGGCGAAATAAAAGCTTTTTAGCCGCCGGTCATGCGATTTTCCTCAACTGTCCCCTCGCCGCACAAAAACACGCCGATTGTCGATTATCTCTCCGGGCGATTTTCATACCTTACGTCACTGCAATGGCGCGAGCAGGTTGTGGCCGGCAACGTTTTTTGCAATGATGTGCAATGCTCAACTGAAACGACCGTGCACCAGAACGACGTCGTCGCATGCGAAGTGCCGGTGGTCGATCCTGAAGATTGGCAATTTGACTACAAAATTGTCCATGAAGACAAATGGCTTTTGGGAATTGATAAGCCGCCCGGACTTGTCGTCCATGCGACCGGCAAGTTTATGAAGGCGAATTTGATCTATCACCTTCGATTTCTGCGACAGCCCGCGTTTCCGGAAGCAAGCCTCGTCAATCGACTGGATATGAACACATCCGGCGTCATGGTCATTGCTCGCAGCGTGGAAATGGTGCGCGAGATGCATCGAATTTTTGCCGCACGCGAGGTCGATAAAACATATTTTGCCTTGGTTCACGGCGTACCGGATCCGCCGATCGGGACAATCGATTTGCCGCTTGGAAAGATGGTCGAGTCGAAACTGCCGTACAGGTATGGATTTGAGAAAATCGACAGACCCAAACAAGCCGTCACACATTATCGTTTGATCGAACAAATCGGGGATGATTTTTCTCTGCTAGAGCTCAAGCCGGAAACCGGGCGGACGCATCAACTGCGAATTCATCTCGCCGCGATTGGCCATATAATTGTTGGGGAAAAGCTTTACAGCATGACGGATGATGAATTTATCGCCTGGAAAGATGGATTTGCCGAGCGCGAATTCCTGTTGCCCAGACACGCACTACATTGCGCCCGTCTGCGATTTACCCATCCAAAAACCGAAAGCGAAGTTGTTATGGAAGCGCCGCTGCCCGCCGACATGAATGAGTTGATGGCAAAACTCAAAGAACAATAACGTCTGCTTTTTCAGCGCATCCCGCCGCTTGTTGATAACATTTACAATTCTAAACATAGCAGGTTTCCAAGGCCAAATTAGAGACTTCCAGAAAAATGGTCGACGGGAGAATGACTCCTGGATGATGCGAGTACCAGCGCTTATTCATTTTTCCGGCATTCGTATTTCTGCCAGTGATTTTAAAAATTCAGCGCCTCGGTGACTTCGCGTTCTAATGAAAAATAAGTGAATCGCCGGTTAGGATTATAAAAAACAGCAATTTATGGAAATACTTTCATTTCAGGAAACCGCAAAGATCGCAACCGAAGCTGATGCGCTTTGCAAAACGATCGAACAGAACTATGACGATTTACGCGACGGGCGACTCAAAAGACAAGGGGCGGCAGAATTTAAGGTTTTGCAAAAAGGGCGGAATATCGTTTATCGTGTGCAAGATAATTCCGGCTGGTACCTTAAAATTCCGTGCAAAGGCAAGGCGAACGGCATCGAGGGGGAAGCGCTTGGCTTCAGAAAAGTCGCTGAATATGTTGCACAGGAGCCAAGCTTTCGTCACGCTAAATCCATTCGCGTTTCTCAGGAACCCAGGTACATTTTGGCTTCGGCCATTCCTGGGAAGCAGTTGAATCTGAAGCTCTACCGTAACTGTCTAAATCCGTTTGGCAATGAAACGGCTGAGATCAACCAATACTTTCGCGACTTTGGCGGCGTATTGGCTACATTGCACGCGGCCCGCATAGACCCTGGAGAAAGAAAGACCAGTCTTGACGCAGTGAAAACTTTTGAAAACCGTCTGGGGCGCGTCAAAAAGCCGGACGCATTAAGCCGCGAAATCGCCGATTGGTTTGGGAGCTTTTCACCACCTAATGAAGAAGACGCTTTCGTTCACGGAAACTGCACCATGCGCAATATTTTGGTGCATGGTGGAAAGCTGAGCTTGATCGATTTTGAAACGTGCGGCGCCGGGAATCGCTATTTTGACCTCGGCATGTTGTGCCGCGATCTGATTTTGTGCCGCAGCGCAATCGCATTTCCCAAGCGTCGCGCGGAAGAAGCGTTGGCGGCGTTTGTGAGCGGATATGAAAAGGTTTTTGGATTGGATCGAACGACGCTTGACGAACACATGACGCTTTTTGTCGCGTCTCACTATCTTCAGGTTCACAGAATCAAGCAAATTAAAGAATCGATATCAGGCTTTCCCGTTTTGAAACCTCGTTTGGAAAAGATGGTTCGAAACATGCTTTCCAGTGAAAAGAGCAAGGTCTTGCAGATGTAAAAGTTGTGTCAATTCAAGAATCGACAAAGCATTGTTTTTTAATTGTTTTCTCCTGCCGAGAATATAGACGGCGACTTCTGCATTCGCTGGAAGACGTGCGTACTCTAGATTTCTAGTAAATCATTGGCTCTCTGCCGTTCACCGACAGGTTCGTTGGATGAACGACGGGAACCAATTTCAAAACGCTTTTACAGCCATCCTTTTTACAGCACGCGCAAAACAACAGAGATACAGGAGGCAGTATGCGACAGAGACGTCGACTTTTTGGGCTTGTGCTCGCCGGGTGTGTTTTAACACAGTTTGCTTTGACCGCACCCGCTTTAACACAGACAATTGGCGCACCCGTTCCCGGGGCCAGCGGGGATTACGAAAAACCAAACCAAAACCGCGCTTTCTACTACAATGGCGAATGGTGGCTTGCAGCGCCGACTTTGGGCAAATGGCATCTTTGGAAAAAAAACGGTTCAACCTGGACCCAATCGATCCAATTCACCGACAATGAGAAATCTCGCCCGGATTGCTATCTCGACGATCAGAACGGGAAGCTTTACATCTTCATTTCTCACACTTCCAGAACATTAATACTTCGCCTGAGCTATGTCGAAGGCTCGTGGACGCCGGATAAAGGATTCCCCGTGGAAATCCCGGATTTTGATTTCTCGTCTGGAAATCCGGCGAGTTTTACTCGCGACACGCAAGGCGTGCTTTGGGCTTTCCTGATCTCGGCAAGTCAACTTGTTTCGATCAACTCCGCCGACGACGGCTTTACCTGGAGCCAGCAAGCGGCGATAAAAACCGGGCTTAATGACGACAGCGGTTTAACTGACGCCGTGCGCTTCAAAATTGCGGGCGTGCCTTATGTCGGCGTTGTTTACGCTGAAAACACCTCGCCAAACTCAATTTATGGATTTCTCTATCATAAAGACGGGGACGCATCTGCTGCATGGGTGGACGAAACCGGCGCAATCACGCAATTCTTTGGAACTGAAGCGGATGATCATATTTCCGCGATCAGCGATACCAGCGGCAACATTTACGTTGTTACGAAAACAGACGGCGGCGGGAGCACGGTCGCCTCGAACGGCTTTTTAAAGCGAGACGCAGCAGGCTGGCACACGTTTCATCTCAATAACGACGATGGCTGGACGCGCCCGACGGTCGCTTATGATGAAACGAACGAAGAAATCTATGCCTTTGGAACTTTTGAAGGCGACGAAATTCAGCCTGGAACCGGCGTTTATAAAAAAGTAAAACGCGGCCAGGAAGCGGATTTCCTTTCCGCGCCAACAGTTGTCGTTTTTCAGAACGGCGTCGATGAATTTCGCGATTTGACCGTCTCCGCAAAGTCGACGGATCATTCCAAAAACATCCTTGTCGCGCTTGAGAATCGCACGCAGAACCAAATTTGGTACAACGAAATTGACGTGACGCGTTTCAACAAGCCGCCGGACGCCGTGGCTTCCGGCTCGCCAACTTTCGGCAAGACGCCGCTTGTGGTCAACTTTTTGAGCGACGGCTCTTCCGATCTCGACGGCAAAATTGTTAGCTACAATTGGAACTTTGGCGACGGCGGGACAAGTACGCTTCCAAACTCACAACACACCTATACGCAAGAAGGGACTTTTAACGCACGATTAATCGTGCTAGACAACGAAGGCAAAAGCGATTCAGCTTTTGTCACGATTACGACTGTTCACCCGATACCGCCGACCGCAGTCGCTTCAGCAACGCCGACTTCCGGCAAAGTTTCACTACAAGTTCAATTCACAGGCTCGGGTTCAACAGACCCCGACGGACAAATCGCCTCCTATTTTTGGACGTTTGGCGACGGCGCCGTGAGCAGCAGCGCCGACCCGTCGCATACATACACGACGCCCGGAAATTATACGGCTGAATTGGTTGTGACCGACTCCGACGGGTTGAAAGACACGGCGACAATTGCGATTACCGTGAACGCTTTGCAAGCGCCGACGGCGGTTGTCACTGCGAGCCCTGTTTCCGGCAGCACGCTCACGACTTTTTCCTTTTCCGGCGCCCAATCGACGGACGGCGACGGTTCAATCGTCACCTATGCGTGGGATTTTGGCGACGGGGCGGGATCAAGCGCCGTCGCAGAACCGACGTACCAATTTGCAAGTGCCGGAAATTACACAGTTGCGCTTACCGTGACGGATGACGACGGTCTGCAGGGCTCGGCCACGGTTCAGATTTCGGTGGCTGCACCGCAAGCTCCGGTCGCTGTCGCCAGCGTTGACAATGCTAACGCGAACACGTTGACTGTTTTACAATTTACAGGTTCGAATTCGACGGACGCCGACGGGCAAATCGTGGGTTATGAGTGGGATTTTGGCGATGGGATTGGAACGAGCACACAGGCCGACCCGACCTATCAATATTCCAGCGGCGGAAATTTCACGGCGCAATTGACCGTGACCGATAACGACGGTTTGAAAAACACCGCTGCCATCAACATAACAATGCAAAAAGTCGTCAAGCCGGTTGCTGTTGCCACAGCCACACCGGATAGCGGAGATGCGCCGTTGGAAGTACAATTTTCCGGTTCGACGTCTTCGGATGAAGACGGGACGATTGCTTCCTACAACTGGGATTTTGGCGACGGAACCGGCGCAAGTGTGGCGGCTGATCCGGTCTATACTTATCCGAACAAAGGCGTTTACAACGCACGCCTTATCGTAACCGACAATGACGGAATCAGCGATACGGCGTTTGTTGAAATCAAAGTGTTTTTCAATTTTGCGCCGGACGTCGCGATTCATTCACCCGCGCAGGACACAACGATCATGCAAGGGCACACGCTTTTCTTTTCGGGTGAAGCGAATGACGCCGAAGACGGAACGCTGCCCTCCGCGCACTTCATCTGGTCATTGATCCCGGATCAAGGCGCCCCGACAGTCATTTCGACGAACGTTAAATCGGATATTTGGACGTTCAGCGAGAGCGGCGACTATATTCTTGAATTGAAAGCGCACGATAATCTGGGACTATTTGCAGCAGATTCGATATTTGTCACAGTGTCCCCTCCGACTTCCGTTCAGGATGATCTGGCCGGGCCGAATCAATTCAGGCTGCACGAGGCTTACCCGAATCCATTCAGTGCATCGAGCGGCGCGTCGGGCGTGCAAATTCGGTTTTCACTGCCGAAACAAGAAGCTATTTTTGTTGGCGTTTACAACGCATTAGGCCAGCTTGTTCGCGAACTGCAAGTTGGAGATAAACTTGGGCAAGGATCACACTCGCTAGAGTGGGACGGTCGCGACGCCAATCGCCGGATCATGCCAGTTGGACTTTATTTTCTGAGACTGCGCGCCGGTAAGTTCGCCGCCACGCGGAAGATCATTCTCATTCGATAGCCAATGCTCAGTTGACTGTGAGCTGTAAACTGTAAGCTGAATTGATTAGATCAGTTCACAGTTCACAGTTCACAGTTCACAGTTCACAGTTCACAGTTCACAGTTCACAGTTC
>CAXHAT010000136.1:0-22206 GCA_964014485.1 uncultured Deferribacteres bacterium | reverse complement strand
TAATTTTGACTGCCATTATTTTGTCTTGAAATTTTCTTTGTTTTCGGAGAATTTGCGGATATTGTCTAATAAATGATGCAAGGAAAATTGCTGAAGCGTCGCGATGCTTTCGTCCGTTCCGCGAGAAAGCGAGAATCCAGAAAAAACATCGACTTGTATGAGTGCATTTTACGTTTTGAGCAAGTCCCGCCAGCACCTCGGTTATCCATATTCTGAGCTTGATCATGGAGGCCACACATGTTCAGCAATATTAGAAGGTTACGATCTGATTCCATCACATCTCCAAAATCTTTCCTGCTCGCGTTTTTTCTAATCGCGACATTGGCGGCGCAGACGTTCGCCGGAACGACCGGGAAGCTTTCCGGGCGGGTTTTGGACGCGAACAACGAGCCGCTCCCCGGCGCCAACATCGTCATCGTGGGCACGGAGCGCGGCTCCGCTTCCGACGCGCAGGGATATTACAACATCATCAACATTCCCCCCGGCGTTTATAGCGTGCGCTATACTTTTCTCGGCTACTCCACGATTGTCGTCGAAAACGTTCTCATCAAAACTGACCAGACCACGACGCAGAACGTGACGATGGAAGAAAGCGTTATCGAAGGCGCCGCCGTGACGATTTTCGCGGAATCCCCCGTCGTTGAAACGATGCTGACCAGCTCGCTAGCGACCGTCACGGAAGAAGAAATCGAAGCTTTGCCCGTGCAGGAATTGCAGGACATCGTCAACTTGCAGGCGGGCGTGGTGGACGGCCATTTTCGCGGCGGCAGGCTGGGCGAGGTGCAGTTCCAGATCAATGGCGTGACCGTGAACAATTCTTACGACAACAGTTCGACCCTGCGAATCGACCGTTCGCTGTTGCGTGAAGTTCAGGTTATCAGCGGCACTTTCGACGCAGAGTACGGTCAGGCGATGAGCGGCGTTGTCAATGCCGTGCTCAAGAGCGGCACGGATCGCTTTCAGTGGAACGCGGAGGCGTTTATCAGCGATTTTGTTTTTTCCAACGCCAAACGCCCCGTCGATGACGAATTCAAACCGTTGTCGCGACAGAATTACCAGTTCAGTCTGAGCGGCCCGGCTCTTTTGCCGAAAACAAGCTTCATTCTCAACGGCCGCCGATTTGTCGATGACGGCTACGTTTACGCAACGCGGCGCTTTCTCCCGACTGACCGCGCCGATTTCGAGCAAAAAATTTTCACGCCGAGCGGGGACGACGAAACCATGCCCTTGAGCTTCAATCGCGAATGGTCGGGGCTCGCCAAGCTGACCAATAAATCTCTGAACAACGTTGAGTTGAGCTATCAGGCGATTTTCAATGATGTGGACGCAAAACGTTACGATTTTGGATTTCGCTTCAACCCCGACGGCGCGCCGACGCAGAAGACTTTTTCTATCGTCCACGGCCTTGACGTGACGCACACGCTGTCGAGCAAGACATTCTACAATTTGAGTTTGCGCCAAAATTATTTTGATTACCAAGACTATGTTTATGATGATTTTAACGACCCGCGCTATGACGAAGCCGGACCGCCGATTGGCGATCCGAACTACGAAATTGGCGCCGTTGTTCAAGGGGTGAGTCTCGGGCGGTTTATTCAAACCACGGACGCGTTGGTGCTGAAAGGCGCTGTTACCAGCCAAGTGACGCGTTCGCACTTGGCCAAATTCGGCGTGGAATACCAATTGTCGGACATCACTTTCGGCACGCCCGACGGCTACATCGTCAGCACTGGCGGCACGGGCGTGACGCGCCACGAAAACGATCCGCCGGATTACCCGCCGTCATCAAATTATGAGCCGATTTCTCTGGCGGCCTATGCGCAGGATCAGATTGAATTCAAGGATTTGGTCGTTCGCGCGGGCGTGCGATTCGAATATTTCGATGCGCGTTCGACGATTCCCAGTGATTTGCAGAATCCGGCCAACGCCATTGCCGGCGCTCCGGAGTCGCATCCACAGGAAACCACTGCCAAATCATCACTGGCGCCTCGTTTGGGAATTTCTCATCCCATCACCGACCGGGCGGCCGTCTTTTTTGCTTACGGCCATTTTTACCAAACGCCCGCGCTCGGCGTTATTTTTTCCAACGCAAATTATGACGTGCTCGACGAATTGCAGGCGGGCGGGATCAGCTATGGCGTGCTCGGAAATCCCGACATCGAGCCGGAGCGCACCACGCAGTACGAATTTGGCTACAAGCACGCGGTCACGGACTTTCTCGGTTTTGACCTCAGCATTTTCTACAAAGATATTCGCGATTTGCTCGGCGTGGAGTTTGTGTCGACTTACGCGGCGGCGGAATATGCGAGGCTGACGAACGTCGATTTCGGCAATGTCATCGGATTTACGGTGGCTTTTGACCAGCGACGGATCGGCCCGTTTAGTTCGACGATCGACTACACCTGGCAACGCGCTCTCGGCAATTCCAGCGATCCGCGAGAAACCGCCACCCGCGCCGCCGCCGGAGAAGATCCGCGCCCGGAGCAAATTCCGCTCAACTGGGATCAGCGCAACACGCTCAACGCAACGTTTGCTTTGCAGGAACACGATGATTTTTCGATCAGCGCAGTGATCAAGTACAACGGCGGTCAGCCTTACACGCCATCCATTGGCAGCGGCTTCGGGGCTGGCTTGGAGCGGAATTCAAGCAACAAATCGGCGTCCCTGCTGATCGATTTGCGTGCGGAGAAGTTCTTTGAAATCGCCGGTTTGAACATGAGCCTGTTCGCCCGCGCTTTCAACGTGCTGGATACGCGTTTTGTCAACGGGTTTGTTTTTACGAACACCGGCAGCCCGGACTACTCGCTCACGCCGGTCGCGGATCAAGTCACGCTGGCCAATCCGAACCGCTACTTCCCGCCGCGCCGGATTGAGTTGGGTTTTTCGTTGAACTCAGGGCTTTAAATTTATCAGGAGGGAAGAAAGCGAACGCGCCTATCTTCCACGCGCTGAAGGATACTGTTGGCGAATTCAAAAGACCCCAACGGGGTCAAATGTAACAGCGAAGGGCGAAGCCCTGGAAACATTGAACATTGTCATCATTATCAAGCCCTGTAAGGGCGACATAAAGTCAAGCAGGCCAAACTGTTACGCCCTTTCAGGGCTAAGAAATAGTCTTGGGTCTCGCTTTTCCAGGGCGTTGCCCTTCGCTATTCCGTTTCGCCCCGTTGGGGCTGAGTGAATTGTCAAAATCGACTCTCGAAAGTGAATTCGCCAACAGCATCCTGAAGCGCGCGGCTAATGACAGCGAAATTTTTCTGTTTCATAAAGAACGAAACAACTGAATTTACCAGGAGTGTTTCAACATGCAGCGCTTGAAATCACGCATACTTTTGCTACTTGTTTTCTGCGTCGCGGCGCAAGCGCAGGCGCAGTTGCAGCCGGTCGTGCCGCCGGAAATGCGGGGCCGGGTGGACGCGGAACGCATCGGTTTTCATGACGCGGCGAACATCCGTACGCAATTTCACAATTACGGCATGGTCGGCGGCTACCCGCCAAACCCGCTGACGGTTGATCTCAGCGTTTTTCATTCCGTTGAGGTGCCGAAAGGCAGCGGTCTCAACTATAGCGACGGCGTCACGCCGTTCGTGCTGGCGCGCGTCATTCAAGGCAACGGCAATCCGGCGTACATCATGGAAACCGGCTATCGCGAACGCCAGCAGCGCAGCCCCCGCCGCAATCGAATCATGCGCTTTGAACCGCGCCCCGGATTCTTTCAAGCCGATCCGGCAATAAACCAGGGCCGCTCCCCGGCGGTGAGCTACGATCCGCGCACGTGGCCGGATTACTGGCCGGACAAGGAAAACGATCTGGATGATCCGGGCTGGGGCGGAAGCTGGAACGGCTATTTTGGCAAACGCGCCAACGCCGACCAGGAAAGCTACACCGTGATGGACGACGATTTTTACGACGCATGGGATTTCTACCCCGACAGCCGCGATTCCACCCGGCGCGGTCTCGGTCTGCGCATCGAAGTTCGCGGTTTTCAATGGGCCAATCCGCAGGCCAGCAATGTGATTTTCTGGCATTACGACATCACGAACGAGGGCACGACCGATTACAATGACAATATCGTTTTCGGCCTCTATTTTGACTCTGGCGTGGGCGGTTCGGCGCTCTCCTGCGACGGCATCGCCGAGTCTGACGATGACAACGCTTTTTACGACAATTCCTCCGGTTTGAACCTGGTTTACACCTGGGACAAATTCGGCCACGGCGTCGATTTGAGCAGCAATTGCGCAACGACCGGCTACCTCGGCTACGCTTATCTCGAAACGCCCGGCAATTCTCTCGATGTTCTCGACAACGACGACGACGGCGTCCTGAATGAATTGCGCGACGGCGGCCCCGGAGAATTGATCGTCGGACAGGAAGCGATCCGCGCTTATGTGATGGCAAACTATAATTTGCCCAGCTTTGAGCGCGAATACGGCCCGCTGGAAGGCAGGCCTGCTTTTCGATTTGGCGAATGGTGGACCGGCGACGAAGATTTGGATTGGGTTCCGCAGTTGCATGACACCGGCGCCGACGGCGTTTTTGGGACTGGCGACGCCGGAGAAGAAGACGGCGTTCCCACGGACGGCGAAACGAATTTTGACCGCACGGATTTGCACGAGTCCGACCAAATCGGCCTCACCGGCTTCAAATTGAATCGCATCCGCGCGGGAAAAGGCAATCCGAACACTGAAGTTGACAACATCGTTTTTTTCGATAACGGCAACAGTTGGCCGCAGCGGCTTTATGACCAGTTCACCAACCCGATTCCATCGCAGCGCTTCGATTTGCCCGAGGCGCTCAACTACAACATCGGTTTTTTATTCGCTTCCGGCCCGTTTACTTTGGCCGCCGGAAAAACCGAGCGTTTCAGCCTTGCCCTTGCCTATGGCGCCGATCTGAACGAGCTTGAAAATACGGTCAAAGTCGTTCAGCGTATTTACAACGCCAATTACCAATTCGCCGTCCCGCCCGATCTGCCGACCCTGACCGCAGAGACCGGCGACGGCTACGTGCGGCTTTCCTGGGACGACATTGCGGAACGCGGCTCCGACCCCGTCACTCTGCTCAACGACTTTGAAGGCTATCGCATCTACCGCGCCACCGATCCTGAATTTCGCGACCCGCGCGTGATCACCACCGGGCGCGGCACCGGCCCGATCGGCAACGGCAAGCCAATTGCGCAATTTGACCTTGAAAACGGCAGGAAAGGATTTTCGAACATCACCGTTGAAGGCGTTGCTTATTATCTCGGCGAGGACAACGGGATTCAGCACACTTTCACCGACAGTACCGTCACGAACGGGCAGCTTTATTACTACGCCGTGACGAGTTATGATCACGGCTCGGATTCTTTGGAATTCTATCCCTCGGAAAACGCCATTGCCGTTTCCCGCACGCCGCGCGGCGGTACGATTTTGCCGAAAAACGTCGTCGCCGTCCGTCCGAATCCGAAGGCGCCGGGATTTGTGCCCGCCGAAGTTTCCGCCGCGACGCACGTTGAAGGACCCGGCGTCGGCGACGTTGAAGTGCGCGTCGTCAATTCGAGCATCGTGCCCGACAACCACACCTTCGAAATCCGGTTCAAAACCACTTCCCCCGACAGTTTGCGGGCGGCGTTTTACGACATGATCGACGCAACCACTGGCGAGGTTATGTTCACCAACGGCTATGATTTGGACGGGCGCGGAATCGGGCAGGTCGCCGCCGGGCTGATGCCGATTGTTTCCACGCCCAAGACGGTGACGGTTGACGAAACGCTGAGCGGCTTCACCGCTTCGAGCGGCACGAACGCCCGCTTGCTGGCTTCTTACCAATACTTGCTGCCGATCAATTTTCGCCGCCCCGGATTCCCCGATCCGATCACGATTACCTTCAGCGATTCGCCGCAGGACACTTCGCTTCCGGCGATTGGTCTGCCCGCCCGCCCGGCGAATTTCCGCGTCTTGGCGCACACGGAAGACGGCGATTTGCGCCTGAAATTCCGTTTTCGCGACATCGACCAAAACGGCACCTTGAGCAAGCCCTACCCGGAAGAATTCATCGACGTGATTACCTACCACCCGGAAAACCCGACGCGTCCGCAAGTCACCTGGCGGTTTGAAATCGATACCGCCGGCGTGGATTTGGAGAGCGTCACGCCGCCGGGCGAGGGCGATGTTTATGAACTCGTCACCGCCGTGCCCTTGGGCGAACAGGACGTTTTTTCATTTTCCTCTTCGGCGGAATTTATCGACGCGCAAAAAGAAGCGGAGGAATTCACGGAACCCTACGTCGTGCCGAATCCCTACGTCGGCTCGGCGAGTTTTGAAGCGGAGCGTTTCGCGGTTTCCGGACGCGGCGAGCGGCGGCTTGAATTTCGAGCGCTGCCGGCAAACTGCTCGATCCGCATTTTTACCGCGCGCGGCGAGCTTGTGCAAACCCTCCGGCACGACGGTTCTCACGACGGAATCGTCCCGTGGAACCTGCGCACCAAAGACAATCTCGACGTCGCGCCCGGGCTTTATATTTACCATGTTGACGCCGGCGAGCTTGGCTCGTACATCGGCAAGTTCGCGATTATCAAATAAGGAGTTTGACGATGGCAAGAATGACGATAAAAACGCTTTGTCCGATTCTGCTCCTGTTCGCCAGCGGGCTTGCTTTCGGCCAAAGCAAAACCGGCACGACCATTGGGCAGTTTTTGCTCATCGAGCCAAGCGCTCGCGCCGCCGCCATGGGCAATGCCGGGGTTGCAACCTCTGAAGAAATCGTCTCGGCCTATTACAATCCGGGCGCGATTGGTATGCAAACCGGCTACGGTCTCCAATTGACGCACAGCGAGTGGCTGGCGGGCATTAGTTATGATTACGTCGGAGCGCTCATTCAGGCGGGCGATGCAGGCAATTTTTACCTGAGCGCGACGGCGCTCAACTCCGGCGAGATTGCCGTACGCACTGTGGGACAGCCGCTGGGCACCGGCGAGCGTTACACGGTTGCCGATCTCGCTCTTGGAATTGGTTTCGGCAGGCAACTCACGGATCGATTTTCCCTGGGCGTGCAGCTCAATTATGTGCAAGAAACGATCTGGCACAGCTCGTTGGCGACCGGCGGTTTGAACGTCGGGACGATCTACACCTTGTCCGGTTCCGGCATGCGCATCGCCGCCAGCGTTTCGAATTTCGGATTGCAATCGGGCTACTCAGGGCGAGACTTGCGCATTCAGTACGATCTCGATCCGGATCGCTACGGCGACAACAGCAGTTTGCCGGGCGAGGTTCATACGCTGCAATACTCCCTGCCTGTGATGTTTCGCGTCGGGATGTACTGGCCGCTCCGGCTTGGCGAGAACAATCGCGTCAACATCGCGGTCGACGCTTTTCACCCGAACGACAACACCGAGAGCGTGAGTTTTGGCGCGGAATGGAGCGTCGCCGATTTTCTGTTTTTGCGCGGCGGCTATCAAAATCTTTTTCTGCAAGATTCCGAGGTCGGGTTGACGCTGGGCGCCGGGTTAGATTATTCTTACGGCGATTTGTCTCTGCGCATCGACTACGCCTGGTCGGATCACGGACGGTTGGACAATTCGCAGAGATTTACCCTCGGCGTACGATTTTGAATTTGGAGTGAAGGCCAACGATAGAGAAAAAGTTCTGTGTTAGCTCGGTTTGATTTAGGCCCTGAAGGGGCGGAAAGTAATAGCGAAGGGCAACGCCCTAGTAAATGTCAGCACACGACCGCATTGGAAAACCCTGAAAGGGCGACAGAAATACGCCGCTTCTGGGTAAGCCCAAACCCGACAAGCCGGAACCAATCAGGAACAGTCATTTAATCTCGTGACTTAACGCAGAGACGCAAAGATCGGAGAGTTTCGCAGAGTTTTTTTAACACAAATGCCTGAAACTCTATTTTCGAATTTTCATCGCCGCGAACTGTTCAAAATGAACTCACAATTCAATTTTCTCTGCACTTCTCAGCGTCTCTGCGTTTGAAAGGTCTTGCCCAAAAAACAAGAAATACGCTGAGCTCAATGACATTGCTCTCGGAACGAAACACAAGCTATTCTGGGCTGTGCGCTCCTGTTAGATTTTAATCGCGGAGGCTGCCAAAAAACGTATTTTCTCTGACCATAAGTTTTCACGTTTGCACTGATAATTACACAAGAACAACAAATCAAACAGAGTTCAAATCGTGCCTGACTTCAAGAGTAAATACGGCTGTTTTTCCGACGACGGTTTCGAGTATGTTGTCACCCGGCCCGATACGCCGCGTCCCTGGGTGAATGTTATTTCAAACGGCGATTTTGGCCTCGTTGTCAGCCAGGCCGGCGGCGGATTTAGCTGGCGCACACACGCGTCGCTCAACCGCCTGACGCGCTGGAATCAAGACCTGATCCGTGACGATTGGGGCAAGTGGCTCTATCTGCGCGATCTCGATTCCGGAGTGCTGCGTTCACTGGCGTTCCAACCTATGCAAGCGGCGTTTGATGAATACCGCGTCCATCACGGTCTCGGCTACACGACTTTCGTGCAAAAATACGGCGATATCGAAAGCGAATGGACTTTGTTTGCCGCGAAAGATGATCCCGTGGAAATCTGGCTTTGCACCTTGCGAAACAAAGGCGCCGCCGCCCGCCGATTGCAACTCAGCTCCTATCTTGAATGGAATCTCGGCGCCGCCCCGGACGTGCATCGTGAATTTCATAAACTTTTTATCGAAACAAAATTTGACCCAAAACTGCGCGCCATTACCGCGGAAAAACTGCTTTGGGAAGTCCCGACGGATCGCGGACATTGGAACACGGAATGGCCGTATCTCGGCTTTCACGCCGTCAATGCGGAACTCGCGGGCTGGGACGCAAGCAAGGACGCGCTCATTGGTCGTCACGGCGGTTTTCACCGGCCAAAAGGAATTGCTGAAGGCGCGTTTAGCGGTAAAAGCGGCCGATTTGAAGACCCCGCCGCTTCGTTGGCGACGAACGTCACGCTCGCGCCCGGCGAGGAGAAAACCGTGGTTTTCCTTCTCGGCCAAATCGATAAAAACAAACCTGACGAGAGCGCGGCACATCTCGTTGAACGCTTTAGCGATGAAAGCGCCGCGCGAAATGAATTGCAGCGCGTCAAAGATTTTTGGTGCGAGTTGACCAGTCGAGTCGTGCTCGAAACGCCGGAGAAATCCTTTGATTTGCTCAATAATGTCTGGCTGAAATATCAGGCGGTTTCCGGGCATTTGTGGGGAAGGACGGGCTACTACCAGCAGTCCGGCGCGTACGGTTTTCGCGACCAATTGCAGACCAGCCAGGTTTGGCTCTTTTTGGAGCCGGATCGGATGCTGGATCACGTTAAGCTAAACGCACGCCATCAATTTTCCAGCGGCAAGGTGCTGCATTGGTGGCATCCGCTCACCGATCAAGGTCTGCCCACGGAGATGACGGACGATCTGCTTTGGCTGCCGTACATGTTGACGCAGTACTTTAATGAGACGGGCGATTTTTCCGCGCTTCAGGAGCGCATCCCTTTTTACGACGAAGGCGAGGACTTCCTGCAAGTACATTGCACGCGCGCCATTGAAACGGCGCTTGGGCGTTTTAGCGAGCGCGGCCTGCCGCTCATCGGCGCCGGCGACTGGTGCGACGGATTCAGCGCTGTCGGCCTGGAGTGGCGCGGCGAAAGTATTTGGCTCGGCATGTTTTTGTATGAAATTCTGAGGCAATGGGTGCGAGTTTTGAGCGAATACTCGCCTATTCCTAAGCCCGCGTTGGCGGCGGAATACCGCAAACGCGCCGCTGCCCTGAAGGACGCGCTCAACACTCACGGCTGGAACGGCCAATGGTATCTCGGCGCCACCAAAGACGACGGTGCGCCCATCGGCGATCCTTCCCAGGAAGAATGCAAGATTTACCTCAATTCGCAAACCTGGGCCATTATTTCTGGCGTGGCTGAGGGCGAACGGCGCGCTCAAATCGCCGAAGCGGTTCTTGAGCATTTGGAAGGCGACAATGGCGCCATGCTTTTCCAGCCGGGCTTCAGCAAGCCGGACGCGGGAATCGGCTACATCACGCGCTACGCGCCGTCGTTGCGAGAAAACGGCGGCGTTTATACGCATGCGGCAACATGGGCGCCCCTGGCCTTTGCCAAGCTGGGCCGCGCCGAAGATGCGATGCGCTTGTTTCAGAAGCTCAATCCGATTTTGCAGGGAGAGCAAGGCGCCGACCGTTACGCCGCCGAGCCGTTCGTGCTGCCCGGAAATATCGACGGCAAGGATTCCGAGCATTACGGCCGCGCAGGCTGGACCTGGTACACCGGTTCCGCGGGCTGGCTGCTCACGGTCGCGCATGAAGCTGTTTGCGGCGTTCGCGCCACGCCGGAAGGCTTGCTCATAGATCCCTGCATTCCAGCGCACTGGCCGCGCGTGAAGGTGACGCGGCGCTTTCGCGGCGGGGTTTATCACATCAGCATCGAAAATCCAAACGGCTACACCGGCGGCGTTCACTCGATCACGGTTGACGGAGAGAAAATCAGCGGCCCCTTGTTAACGCCGCGCGGCGAAGGAGAATTTCAGGTGAAGGTCGTACTTGAAGGAAATCATAACTGATCTTACGCACGCATTGTTTAGCGTGGGGATCAAAGCCTGCGAGCAACTTTTGATTCTCATTGGCTCCGCTCTTCAGGATACGGTTGGCGAATTCGCTTTCACTATATCGTATCGCTATCATTAGCCCCGCGCTTCAGCGCGGGGAAGAGGAGAAGACACGCTCTCATGTCCCTGCGCTGAAGCGCGGGGCTAATGAGAACTTCGCGTCATCAGGAATTCGCCAACGGTATTTTTCAGAGCGGAGATTTTTGAAGTATGCGTTATCGCGCGAAACATCAGATCATAACTCAGAGAACGACGCTCTGACGAGCAATCGTTCTTGGTCGATTGAAATTTCTGTCCTGCTCGACAAAAGCATTCGAATGCAAGCTTATTAGTAGAACTTTTTTAAAACGCAGAGACGGAAAGTACGCTGAGAATCGCAGAGAGAATTTCATTGCGGGTTCAATGTCGACCAGACCAAAAGCACGAAAACCGATAAACGGGACTCTCTGTTTTTTCAAAAAGAAACTCTGCGAAGCTCCCCGATCTCGGCGACTCTGCGTTCAGTCACAAGGTTGGATAAGTGCCGCAAATCGGCTGCGGCTTGTCCGGGTCAAAAACTTTATAACCGAGTTGAAACGATGAAAATCGCACGCATCACAATTGCCGTTTATGCGCTGACCATGTTCGCATGTTCGGGAATAGACGGCCAAGAAAAAGCAAAAACGCTGGCCGAACAGTACGGTGCAACGGCGGAAGAATTGGCCTTTCTCGATTCATTGCAACACCGCTCGTTTCGCTATTTTGTCGATGAAATGAACCCCGAAAACGGGTTGGTGAAAGATCGCACGAAAGCAACTTCGCCATCTAGCACAGCCGCGACCGGCTTTGGCGTCGTCGCGTGGGGGATTGGCGCGGAGCGAGGGTGGATTTCGCGAGAACAAGCGCGAGAAAACACGCTCGCATTGCTCCGTTTTCTCAAAAATTCCGAGCAAAGCACGGACTCGCTCGCCACCGGCCATCAGGGGTTCTATTATCATTTTCTGCACATGAAAACCGGCCAGCGCTATTGGGGTTGTGAACTTTCAACCATCGACACGGCGTTGCTTTTTGCCGGGCTGCGCTTTGCGATGAGTTATTACAACCGTGACGATGCGCCGGAGCAGGAAATCCGCACAACCGTCGCTGAACTAACTGAGCGAATCAACTGGAATTGGACGACGCTGCCGGAAGACGCGGGGCGCGCCGCCGGAACCGTGACCATGGGCTGGCGACCGGAACGCGGCTTCCTCTCCCACGGTTGGACGGGCTACAACGAAGCGCTTTATCTTTATGTTTTCGCCGCCGGATGCGGTTACGATGATGCGCAACAGGCCTATCAAAACTGGCTGAAGTTTTATCGCTGGGAAGAGCCTTACCCCGGTTTGGCGCACGTGACTTTCCCGCCGCTTTTCGGGCACCAATATTCTCACATGTTCGTCGATTTTCGCGGTCTCGGCGACGCTTACATGCGCGAGAAGGGGATCGACTATTTCGAAAATTCGCGCCGTGCGGCTTATACCCAGCGCCAGTACGCGGTTGACAATCCGATGGGATGGGTCGGTTACGATTCCCTCACCTGGGGCTTGACCGCCTGTGACGGCCCCGGACAGAGCTACAATACCGACGACCGAAAGTTCTACACTTACACCGCGCGCGGAACCAGCGGCCCCAACCGCATCCAGCGCGACGACGGCACGATTGCACCAACGGCGGCGGCAGGCTCCATCGTCTTCGCGCCGGAAATTGTTATTCCGACCTTGCAGAAAATGCTCGAACGTTACGGCGAAAAAGGACTTTGGGGGCCGCACGGCTTCTACGACGCTTTCAACCCGACGGTTGATTGGATCGATCCGGATTACATTGGCATCGATCAAGGGCCAATCGTGATTATGATCGAAAATTTTCGTACCGGCATGGTGTGGGAATATTCTATGCGTGATCCTCTGATTCAGCGAGGGTTGGATGTGTTAGATTTCAGAGAAGTGAAATCCCAAAAAACGAATTCCAAATAACAAATAAATCACAATACCGAATTAGTCAATTCTCAAACGAAGGCTGGTTCAAGAACAACGAGTGATTTGGTCATTGCAGATTGAGAATTGGAACTTATCTGTGAATCGATGCTTGTCATTTGAAATTCCAAAGAGAACAGAAAATGAAAATTCTATTCGTCTCTGCAGCGCTGGCGTTTACCACCGCGACATTCGCCCAGGAATACCAACCCTACTGGTCGGCGCCGGCATACGAAATGAGCGTCGAAGATTCGCTCTTTCTCGATCAACTCTCGAACGATACATTCAATTGGTTCTGGGAAAAAGCGCATAGCGCCACCGGTTTGTCGCCGGATCGCTCGACTGACTTTTCGACGCAAAATTCTCACATCTCAATCGCTTCCGTGGGCTTCGGGCTAACGGCGTACGGCATAGGCGCTGAACTGGGCTACGTCTCTCGAGCGCAGGCGGCTGAGCGAGTTGATAAGACTTTGCGAGCGTTGCTGCTCGGCAAAATGGGGAAGGAATCGACAGGCACGGTTGGCTATCGCGGGTGGTATTATCATTTTCTCAACGCCAACACACTCGAACGCGCCTGGACGAGCGAACTGAGCAGCATCGACACCGCGCTCATGATGCTGGGCGTGATTTTCGTGCGCAACTATTTCGACGACGCGGAAAACGATCTCGAAACTGCGATTCGGGACAGTGCGACGGTGATTCTCGACCGCGTCGACTGGCGCTTTATGCGCAACCCCAATACCGGCGGAATCTCTGGCGGCTGGAATCCGGAATCAGGATTCATAAATTTTGAATACGCCGGTTACAACGAAGCCATGCTGCTCTATATTCTCGCTTTGGGCGGAACGACGAATCCGGTGCCGACGAGCGCCTGGCAGTTTTGGACCTCGCGTTATCGCTATGAAACGACGGCGCATTTTCCGATCGCATTCGTCACATTCGCGCCGTTGTTCGGCCACCATTATCCGCACGCCTGGATCGATTTTCGCGGTTTGCACAATGACGAACTCGATTTGTTCGGTGAAAAGTACGACTATTTTGAAAACGCACGTCGCGCCACCTACGCCAATCGCGCCTACTGCGCCGCCAACCCGGAAGACTGGCCAAATTATAGCGAATCGGAATGGGGCTTGACCGCCTGCGACGGCCCGCGCAATTTTGGCTTTAACGGCTATCGCGCGCGCGGCGCCAGCGGCAACAGAATCGTCGACGACGGCACGATTGCACCGACGGCGGCGGGCGGCTCCATTGCGTACGCCCCGGAAATCGTCATTCCCATGCTGCGCAATTTGAAGGAAAAATACGGTTCCAAACTCTACAGCACCTACGGCTTCCGTGACGCCTACAACGATTCAGTTAACTGGTTTGACACCGACTATATCGGCATCGACCAGGGGCCGATTTTAATGATGATTGAAAATTATCGCAGCGGCTGGGTGTGGGAGGTGATGAAAAAAGACTCGATCATTCAAAAAGGGCTTATTCGGGCGGGCTTTGCCGGCGGCTGGATCGATGATATTGTCGTCAATGTTGAAGACCCCGAGGCGCCGCCGAAGCGATTCATTCTCTGGCAGAATTACCCAAATCCGTTTAATCCAAACACCACGATTCAGTTTGAGCTGGCCGAAGCAAGCATGGTGACACTGAGCATTTACAATACCGTCGGCCAATTGGTGCGCACGCTGATTCCGTCCCGACGTTTCGGAACAGGCGCGCACAAAGTCGCTTGGGACGCACGTGATGATACAGGAAAGCATGTTGCCGGCGGACTGTATTTCTACAAGATCAAAGCCGGTCAACATTTCACGGCGCAACGCAAACTGATATTGATGAAGTGAGCCGTTTTCCAAATTAAACGCAGAAGCGTCTGACGCCGAAGTTACTTTTCGCCCGACCTGCACAATGCAGGTCGTTTTTTTTGTTGATCATTTCCGATCAAAAAGAACGCGGCGGATGCGATTTTGTGTTTAGTGAATTAGATGTTTTACGCTAAACTATTTTGAGAAAGAGATTTCTTTGCCCATCTTATGGCTTCGGTTAGGGAAACGCATAAGATGACGGAGAAAGAGCATGTTCAACCGCGCCTTTAAAATGAAAAATATTTTCTTATCAACACTATTTGCAGGCCTGCTGGCAACTTCGGGACTCGCACAAATTCCCGGTGAAGACGCTGCAAAAATATCTGAAGCGATGCAAGGGCTCCGCGCCGCCAAGCCAGTGCAAGAGCGCAAGATTTTAGTATTTACGCGCACCGAGGGCTTTCGTCATAGCTCGATTCCCTATGCTGCAAAAGCGTTTGAAGAAATGGGCGATGCGACAGGCGCTTTTTCCGTTACCGTCAGCGACGATATGACGGCGTTTAAGCCAGAAAATCTCGGTCAATTCGATGGCGTCTTGTTCGCAAACACAACGGAGTTGGCCTTTGAAGACTGGGCGCATCGCGAAAGCTTGATGAGCTTCGTCAAAGGCGGCAAAGCGGTTATTGGCATACATGCCGCCACGGACAACTTTTATAATTGGCCCGAGGCGGCTTCGATAATGGGGGGGACGTTTGACGGGCATCCCTGGAATGCAGGCGGAACCTGGGCGATCAAAATCGATGATCCTGACCATCCCGTCACTCGCGCGTTCGCCGGACAAAACTTCAACATCAGCGACGAAATCTACCGCATTCGGCAGCGCGCCTTGCGGCAAAATGCTCGCGTACTTCTCAGCCTTGACATGACGGACGAGGGAAATCTGAGCGCGAACGGCGTGCGTTTTACCGACAAGGATCTGCCGATTAGCTGGGTGCGAAATTTCGGCAAAGGCCGCGTGTTTTATAGCTCGTTCGGCCACAACCATGCGATCTACTGGAACCCGAAAATCCTGCAACACTACCTAGACGGAATTCAATTTGCGCTTGGCGATCTTGAAAGCGACGTCACGCCGCTGCCCTTCGACGTTGCCGGCGCTTTGAATTTTTCCGAATTAGACGAGTTGCTGGCGAAAACCACCGGTTATAATTTTGGCGATAGTCGCGAACATTTGGTTGTGCTTGCGGATTTCCTCCGATTCGCTTCACTGAGTGAAACAACGCGTGCAAAGGTGGAGTCGCGCCTCGTTCAAGCGCTGGAAGCCAGCGGGACTTTGGCCGGAAAACAGTACCTTTGTGAGCAAATTAGCTTGATCAGCTCGCAAGCTTCGATTCCTGCGCTTGCCAAAATGCTGGACGATTCCTCAACTTTTGAAATGGCGCGCTTCGCGTTGGAGCGCATTTCCCACCCAAAAGCCGCCGACGCGCTGAGAAATGCGCTCGGCAAAACGTCCGGTGCGCATAAAGTTGGGCTGATAGCCGCGCTTGGTCAGATTCGTGATCGAAAAGCTGTTGGCGCATTACAAAAACTGATCAATGATTCCGATGAAAATATTGTCGCCGCCGTTATTTCCAGCCTCGGGGACATTGCCGACAGCAAGTCGGTCAGCGCGCTCAACAAAGCGCGGGAATCAGCAGAAGGCGCGAGGCGCGAGCTTGCCTCTGACGCCATGCTTCGAGCGGCGGAACGTTTGGCGAGTGCGAAAAACACCGCCGACGCACGCTGGATTTATCAGAAGCTTTACACGAAAGACGAATCTTCCGCAGTGCGTTTTGCCGCGTTGAACGGACTGCTGAAACTCGGGGACGCTCGCGGCTTTCAACTTCTCATTTCCGCGCTAAAATCCGGCGATTCGGACTTGCAAACTTCAAGCATCACGCTCGTGCGCGACATACCCGCATCTCAGTCAATCTCTGAAATCATCGCAGCTTTTACCGGATTTGATGAAAACGCGCAAATTCAACTTCTTGGCGCCGTTGCAAGCCGCACAGGTGACCAAGAGACGAAAGATTTGGTCGTCAGCGCCGCGGGAAGTGAGTCCGACCGCGTTCGCAGTGCAGCGTTTGCGGCGCTTGGAAGTCTCGGCGACGCCTCCGATGTTGAGCAGTTGGCGAAAGCCGCCGCCGTTCGCGGGCCGAGTCAAGCGGCGGCGCGAGATGCGCTTTGCAAAGTTGCGGGAGAAAGCGGCGATGCGGCAATTTTGTCTTTAGTCGAAAGTTCCGAAGCAGGCGTTCAGGTTGAACTTATCCGCGCCATTGACGAACGCCGCATTCCAGGCGCGGCGCCGACGCTCTTGACGACTGCGAAAAGCGATGATCGTCGCGTTCGGCTGGAATCGGCGAAAGCGCTAAAAAATGCTGCCGCGACCGACGATTTGCAAGCACTGGTCGAATTGCTGATTTCAGCGCAAAGCCCAAACGAGCGCGGCGAGCTTGAAAAAACTGTCGCCGCCGTCGCGACGCAAAATGAAAATGGCGGTCCCCAGACCCAAATTATTTTGGACGGTCTTGACCAGGCAGGATCGAAAGATGCAAAAGGTGCGCTCTTGCAGGTTCTGGGCAGAATCGGCGATGACGCGGGGCTGCCTGCGTTGCGAGAAGCGTTGGGCGGAGATGATGAAACTCTCAAGACGTCGGCGATTCGCGCCCTGATGCAATGGCCGAACGACAGTCCGAAAAATGACTTGCTGCGGATAGCCGAAGATTCAAACAACCAATTGCACCAGACGCTCGCCCTGCGCGGATTCGTGATTTTGCTGGGCAAAAGCGACGACGCCCCCGATGAGCGGATTGGCGGATATAAAAAAGCCATGACTTTGGCCGGAAGCGAGAATGAGAAGAAAACCGTACTCTCGGGCCTTGCCGAACAAAAAAACGTTGCCGCTCTGAGCATGGCTGCGGGCTATCTTGACTCGACGGCGCTGCGTGATGAGGCGGAAATCGCCGTCGTTAAAATTGCGGGATTTACCAGCGCTTCCGCTCCCGAAGAAACCAAAAATGTCTTGCAGCGCGTAACGGCGGAAACAAAAAACACGGATCGCAAAACAAACGCTGACCGGATCGTTGCATTCATCGAGCGTTTTGAAGATTTTATCACCGCGTGGCACGTCGCCGGGCCTTACGCTCAGGAAGAAACCGATCTTTTTGAACACGCCTTTGCGCCGGAGAGCGGGGGAGAGGCGGATTGGCAAATTATGCCCGCAAGCACGCAACAGAATGCGCCGTGGATGGCGGAACTGGATCGGGTTATCGGCGGCGATAATCGCGTAGCCTACTTGCGCACCAATGTGATCTCAGAATCCGAGCAAAAAGTTAAACTTGAGCTTGGTTCGGACGACGGCGTTAAAGCTTGGCTCAACGACGAACTCGTCCATGCCAACAATGTTGCGCGCGGCGTAACGCCCGGCGATGACGTTGTTGAAATTGCGTTGAAAGCAGGTGATAACATTCTGCTGCTAAAAATCGTTCAAGGCGGGGGAGGGTGGGGCGCCTGCGCCAGAATCCGCAATCTCGACGGCGGAAAAGCTCCAGGCGTAAAAGCCGCGTTGGTCACGGAAAATTAAGAATGAAGTTTGTCGGATTCCTGGAATCTCAGACGCGCCAGATCGTCCGCTGACACCACAATTCCAATATTCCATGACTCCAAAATTCCAAAACGCTGCGTCGGAAATTCGAAACAGCGCGATCATGTCGGGCGAACGCCGCGAAGTGACGATTCTTATGACCGACCTGCGCGGCTTCACCTCGATTTTTGAACACGTCTCGCCTCAGAAAACCATCCAAGTTCTCAATCGCTATTTCGACGAAATGACCGCCGTTATCGCAAGCTTCGACGGCACGCTCATTGAATTCATTGGCGACGCGATTCTTGCTATCTTTGGCGCGCCGCAAGCTCAGGAAGACCATGCCGAACGCGCGGCGGCGTGCGCTTTGGCCATGCAAAGCAAAATGCCGCACATCAATCAGGAAAGCCATGCGCAAGGCCTGCCGGAAATTGCCATGGGAATCGGCGTTCACACTGGGGAAGTTGTGGCGGGCAATATCGGCGCTTCTCGATTGGCAAAGTTTGGCGTGATAGGCAAGGAAATGCGCGTCGCCTCGCGCATCGAATCACTCACTGTCGGCGGGCAGATTTTAATTTCCGGACAAACATTGCAAAAAGCGCCGCAAGCCTTGGTCGCCGAGTCCCTCACTGAGATTGAGATTAAAGGCTTCCCGGACAAGTTCCGGATTTATGAACTGCTCGAAGTACGCGCTCGTTAGAAGGCAGGAGTGCAAGGCTTGCTTACTTTTCTATTACAAATTGATGTTACGCGCTCATCAATAATGCCTGTTGTAGATTGGTTTCCAGCCGAGTCGAATGTTGCAATTGGAAATAAGGCTGTTTGGCCCCAAACGTTTTTCAAGGTCATTCCTGCGGAGGCAGGAATCCAGGAAATGGTGCACTGCCCCCTGGATTCCTGTCTCCAGAGGAATGACGCGTAGAGCAAAGTTTTTTATCAAATGCCGAATCATTGGCCAGCTGCGTAACATCAGTTACAAACTTCTTCAAATTTTCGTTCTGCTGAAAAGCGCCGACAAGGAATAAAAAAAATCTGACCGCTTGAGCAGGATGAATGGCAAAGCAAGCTTTGCACTCCTGCACGCCGCTAAAATTTTGCTTTCAAATGATCTCAAAAGAAGCCAAATTTAAAGTGCAGTCTTTTGAACGTTTGAATTTGACGATCCGGGGAAAAATATGGCGACTTTTATCAGCCTTTTGGGCGGCGCGATCAAGCAGCCGCTTTTGAACAAACTCACCGACTACCTTGAAATCAAAAAAGGCGAACTGCGCGACAAGCCGTTTGAGAAGTTCTACAAAACGCTGGTTGAAAGCTTTGTCACCACACAAAAGCATCTTGACCAAGCGCAGGCGAGAAAATTCTTTGCCAGCCTGGTCACTTACGACGGCGTTTTGCTCTATCTCTACCGCTTCACCGATCCTGAGCCGTTGCTTCGCGAGAAAATTACGGCAAGCTTGTGCCGCTGGGCGGATAAATTTAAAATCACCGGCGGTGAAGAGAAAACCAACCCCGAGTTGGTCGAGCGATTCTTGCAGGAATTGGAGCGCGAGCTGCGTCGGAACGCCAACAAGTCGCTGCTGCCATATTTCTCCGATATTCGCAGCGACGTTGCGAAGGCGGAAAAGAACATCATTTCAAAAATTGAAGAGCACGTAAAGCCGCCCACTCAGCCTGAACCTGAGTTCAAACTCACCCTCGCCAAACTCCCGATCACCGACCACGAAATCTTTGGCCGCGAGAACGAGCTTGCCCTGCTCGACTCAGCCTGGGCGCACGAGCAGAGCAACGTTTTCTCGCTTGTAGCTTGGGGCGGCGTGGGCAAGAGCGCTTTGGTGAACAGTTGGCTCAACGACATGAAGCGCGACAACTACCGCGGCGCGGAACGGGTCTACGGCTGGTCGTTCTACAGCCAGGGAACCAAAGAAGAACGCCAGGTCTCGGCGGACGAATTCTTTAACGACGCACTCGACTGGTTCGGTTACAAAGGCGATCCTATTCTCTCGCCCTGGGACAAAGGCAAGAAACTGGCGGAACTGGTGCGCGAAAAACGAGGCCTGCTCATTCTCGACGGTCTGGAACCTTTGCAATACCCGCCCGGCGAAATGCAAGGCCGCTTGAAAGACCAGGGCGTGCAAGCCTTGCTCAAGGACTTGGCGCGCAGCAATCCGGGCCTGTGCGTGATCTCCACCCGTTTGCAAATTGAAGATTTGGAGACGATGGGCAACCACGGTAGCGAACGGCTCGATCTGGAAAATCTCACGCCGGAAGCCGGAGCGCAACTGCTCGAAAAAATCGGCGTGCAAGGCGCGGAAAAGGAACGCCAAGAAGCGGCTAGCGACTTTGACGGCCACGCCCTGGCGCTCAACCTGTTGGGCAGCTACCTGAAAACCGTACACAAAGGCGAAATCCGCCAGCGCGATCTGATTCCCAAGCTGAGCAAGGACAGAAAGCAGGGTGGTCATGCAAGGCGGGTGATGGAATCTTATGAAAAATGGCTCAAAGACACGTCGGAACTGAACATTCTCTACCTGATGGGCTTGTTCGACCGCCCGGCGGCGAAGGGCGCGATGGACGCACTGCGACAAGAACCGGCCATTCCCGGCCTGACCGACAAACTGCAAAACCTGGAGCACGCCGACTGGCAATTCGCCGTGCAAAGCCTGCGTGACCTGCGTTTGCTGGCAAAGGAAGATGAAAAGCCTGACACGCTCGACTGCCACCCGTTGGTGCGCGAGCATTTTGGCGAGCGCTTACAGCAGCAATTCCCCGATGCCTGGACGGAAGCGCACAGCCGTTTGTACGACTACTACAGAAACCTGCCGGAAAAAGAGCTGCCGGACGCGCTCGAAGAGATGGAGCCGTTGTTTGCAGCGGTGACGCACGGCTGTTTGGCGGGGAAGCATCAGGAAGTGCTGGATGATGTGTATTGGGAACGAATTCTTCGAAAGGATGAAGCTTTTGTCAATCATAAACTCGGCGCCTTTGGCGCTGATCTGGCGGCGCTGTCCAATTTTTTCGATCCGCCCTGGCGGCGACCGGCGGCGGGAATGGTCGATGCTGCCAAAGCCGTTGTCCTGAGCTGGGCCGGTTTTGGCTTACGGGCGCTGGGACGTTTGCGCGAGGCGGCCGCGCCCATGCAGGCGGGGTTGGAAAATACGATCAAGCAAGAGAATTGGGAGAACGCCGCAATTAACGCCGGCAATCTCAGCGAGCTGTTCCTGACCCTGGGCGAGGTGCGGCAAGCGACGGATTACGCCCGCCAAAGCGTGGACTTCGCCGACCGCAGCGGGGATGGGTTTATTCGGGAAGCGAGTCGTGCTAGTTGGCTGGCCGATGCCCTACACCAGTCCGGCGCGCTCGACGAAGCCGAAAAGCTGTTCCGCGAAGCCGAAGCCATGCAGCAGGAAAGACAACCGGATTATCGCTATCTCTATTCCCTGCAAGGCTTCCGGTTCTGCGATCTGCTACTGAGCCGGGGACGGGCGCGGGAGGTGTTGGAGCGGGCGAAGCAGATGGTGAAATGGGAAGCTCAAGATTGGCAATCACTGCTTGACAGGGCGCTGAATAGGCTTTCTTTGGGTCGAGCGCAATTGCTGCCAGCGCAAGACTTCCCCGAGCAAAAAGACTCCCTCGCCCAGCCCGAAAACCATCTCAACCAGGCGGTGGCGGGCCTGCGGAAAGCTGGAACGCAAGATCACTTGCCGCACGGTCTTTTCGTCCGGGCGGCGTTGTATCGCGTGCAAGCGCATTTTACCAAGGCATGGGAAGACCTCAACGAAGCGCAGGAAATCGCCGAGCGCGGGGAGATGCGTTTGCATTTAACGGATTTTCATTTGGAAGCGTGCAGACTCTGTCTGGCGGAGGGTGGAGGACGGCAGACGGAGGAGAAGATTCGTCAGGCGGCGGCGCATTTGGAGCAGGCGGCGGCGTTGGTGCAGGAGACGGGGTATCATCGTCGGGACGGGGAAGTGGCCGCACTTCGTGCGGAGATTGGGTGAGTCGGAGAGAGGGTGATGTGGTGAGTGGGAGATTGGATAGGAGTGCAAGGCTTGCCTTGCAACCCAGTTGCAGGCTTTCCTTAAACTTTACCAAATACACGGAAAAAATTATGTTCAGCCATTTGAGCCGAATGAAAGGCAAAGCGAGCTTTGCACTCCGTTTCGCCTTTCGTCAGGGCCGCTCAAAC
>CAXHAT010000135.1:0-22717 GCA_964014485.1 uncultured Deferribacteres bacterium | reverse complement strand
TAATGAGAGAAAGAAATGATTTCCATCTCCAATTCTTGTGTGCGGAATGTCGGTTATAGAAGAGTTTCACGACTCATTCCAAAACCGGAGTTTTGGAATGAGCCGTGAAACTCCAGCTTCGAGCCAAGGAACACACTTGAAACTGGAGTTTCGGGTGCAAGTGCGTTCCCAATCGGGAGATTGGGAACGAGTTAAAGCCTCAACAAAAAAGCATGTTGCTTGCAGCGCGCTTTTTCGCTTTTAATCAGATTTCGGGGAAATTTACATGGCGCAGAAACCGCGCATTTTTATTAGCCACGCCTGGGAAGACAAGGCCGTTGTGCGGCGTTTGGAACGCGAACTGAAAGCCGCAGGGCTGGAAGTCTGGATTGACCAAAACCAGACCCGCGCCGGCGACAATCTGCCCAAGCGCATTAACGACGCGCTGGAATGGTGCGATACATTGCTCCTGCTCTGGTCAAAAAAAGCCAAAGCCTCGCACTGGGTGCAGGAAGAATGGACTTGCGCCCACTCGCTGCAAAAACAAATTATCCCCTGCCTTTTGGACGACGCACCCCGCCCGGCGCTTCTGAGCAGTCGCTTGTACATTCAATTCCACGATTTCGATAACAGCCTGCGACAATTGTTGACGGCGCTGCATGTAGAACCGCTCGAAACGCCGAAACAGCAAATCGCGCCGCTCGCCAAACCGCTGCCGCGCCGACCGCGATTCAGAGCAGCAGGCCACGAGCTTTCAGATAATGATGTGAAGCAGATGCTCGTCGAAAACGATTTTTTCGATAAATTTAAGAAAAAAAACGGCAAGGGCTTCGCAAACGATTTCGAATTGGTCGAAAGGCAGGGCGAAAAACTGGTGGTTGATCATGCCGGCGGATTGATGTGGCAGCAATCAGGTTCTGATGATAGGCCTGATTACAACAGCGCCGAAAATTATGTTGAGCGCCTTAACCGTGTTGAATTCACCGGATTTGACGATTGGCGATTACCGACGCTGGAAGAAGCGATGTCATTAATGGAGTGTGAAGAGAAAAACGGCGATCTCTATATCGATCCGGCGTTTGACAAAAAGCAGCGCTGGATCTGGACGGCAGATAAAGAGAGCGCGTCGGACGTCTGGGTTGTCCTTTTCAACTACGGTGGTTGCGACAACGATCATGTCGGCGACGGCAACTACGTCCGCGCTGTTCGTTCCGGACAATCTTGATCATTTGGCAATTTGATTTATTTGGTTCTTTAGGGGGTGGAGTACAATGCAGTGCGGTTCTCCAAAAGCAGAGCGCTGATTATTCCACCCCCTGAAAAAGTCGTCCTCTCGTCGTGAATTTTCTCATTTGCAAAGCTGAGGCACACCAAAGAACGCGCGTCAGCGCGCCTCGAAAATTTATTGAATTTTGGCTGAATGAACCCGGCTTGCTTCCATCAGCGACGCGAAGCGTCGAGCCGTTCTCTCCTTCGAAAGCTTCTAAGGACAGGTTTTTCCTTTTTACACAAAAGCGCCGCTTTTGTCGTACCCGCGCAGGCGGGTATCCAGACAAGGGCGCCCCAAATCTGGATACCCGCCTGCGCGGGTATGACACGGTGTATAGAGTCTCAGTTTTTCAAAAAAGCTACCCTTAAAAGCCTTCAAAGGGTGGAGTTGCCGCTCCGCATGGCGGAAGGAGTGCAAGGTTTACCTTGCGATTCAACTGAGTATGAAGCAAAGCAAGCTTCGCACTCCTTTATTCAAAATCACTGGAGAAAAAAGTATGATCAAAAATCACTTCGTCGTTGCGGAAGAAGGCGTTGTCGGGGATTGATATTTTCGGGCAGGCGCTGAGCATGGCGGTGTTTTGGTTTATTTTGCAATACGCCAGCTTCGATTTTTTTATGATGAGTCGGGAGTTTAATTTTTTGTGAAAAAGGATTTCGTTCTAAATAAATGGCTGGGGCCCGTTTTATTCGTAGCTATCATACCATTCGCCGCTCTCATTGAAAACGGGGTCATCACCGCGGCTTTTGGATTGGGATTCTCCGTTCTCCTGATCGTAATTGCGGCGGTCTGGTCGATGCTAGGTCGCGAAAAGCTCAAGAACCTCGGGGAACTTTACCTCTGGCTCTCGTTCATCCTCTCGGTTTATCACTTCCAGTTTCTCGCTGACTGGTTCGCGAAACAATTCGCCGTGGAGAGCATCGAAGCGTTCCGCATCGTCGCAATGGTTCATTTCGTTGTTGTGATCGCGATACTCGGCAAGTTTGGAGCCTGGTCTTTCAAAGCGCTTGCCAATAATGAATCCAGTCAACCGGCTCGGATTGCTGCGGGATTTTTCATCCTGGGCGCCGTGATTTTCTGGGTGGGTGCGAGAACCTTTCAAGGCATGGCGTTAGATGTGATTGCGGCGAACACTGCCGGGAATTTGTGGACGAGCGTGAATTTTATTGTTGCAACCGTTGTCACGCTTTTCGGTTTGGCTTTTTTCACGATAACTTTGGAGAACAACGGGGATCGGTTCCTTGCAAAAATTGGATTGTTGAGCTATGCGTTCGGCGCTGTTTTTTGGGTGTTGCACCTGGCGTTTCGACTCACGGTTTTGAATCTCGCGGCTCAAGAATGGAGCGTCACTTCCGCGGCGCCGGCATGGTTTGAACCCTGGCGGGCGTGGGCGGCGGTGTTGTTTGCGCTCTACAGCATCCTGGCATACATTGGTCTCGCGGCATTTGGCGGCGCCATCCTAAAAACTGCATTCATGTCGCGATGGATTGGCTGGATGTGCATGGGCTTCGGCGTCATTGCAGGATTTCTTGGCGGACTGCCCTTGTTTATCCACGTTCCGCTGTGGATTATCGGAATTTTGACGCTTCGTGAATCAGCTTCTGCGCAAAAACGATGAAGCCCGACTCGCATTAGCAAGCCGGGCTTCGTTCGCGTTGGCTGGAGGGGAGATGGAAGGTAACGCAGCTATGCGTTAAAACTTTCTTGTCAAAAATTTGACTTATGCGGCGAAGCAGAGTCGCCGTCTAAAATTCTTGTCCATCCCGCCTCGCCATCCTGAAAGAATCTTTTTTCGTTCCAGTTTTGGAATTTACCGATATTTCAGTACTTGCGATTTAAAAGATTCTTTCAGAACGACAATTTGTTACCTGGGTTTTATGGTGCGACGGGTCGTCATCCTGACCTTACCGCCGCAGATTCATTTATCTTCGCACAGGGCGAAAATTTTCATCCATTTTGAACTCCTTTCGTTTGTTGCTTTCCTCGCTTTTTACCTCTCGAACCACATCGCCGATTTCGGCGCGATTGAGCAAAATGCGCACGTAAAGCGTCACGATGCTCAAGATGATGCAGCCGAGCAAAAATGCGGCTGGCCAGAACCAGGCAAGCGCCGAAGCTGTGCGTGAGTCGTTTTCACCCGCCGCATTTGTCTTTGATTCTTCGATAGGCTGAGTCGTCACAGTTTCAAAGCTGGCGTGCTGCGCAGTCGTTTCAGGACGGCTAATCAGCACGCTGCTAAAACTCCAAAAGATGATCAGCAAAAAGCCTCGATATATGCCCCTGGTTATCGTTTTCATCATTATATCCTGAATAATTTCGTCAAATTTCGCTGTATCTGGAACACGCGGTTCCGGTGGATTTGACGACAAAAAATTGTCGCAGCGCATGGTAAACCATGACGGCGGCGCCGGAAGCGAAAATAATCGCTAGCAGTTTTACCGTCTGCGCTCCCGATTCAACCGGGAAGAGTTGGGCGCCGCAGAAGCCGCCGAGAAAAGCGACCGGATAATTCAACCATTTCTGCCGATAGTCAAGCGCGCCTCTTGCAACAAAAGCTCGTGCTACAGAGAGGCTCGCCAACGTGATCATAATCAGTTGTGCGGTTATCATTTTTGCCTCCTGAATGAGATCGTTAATTGTTCTGGCTTGGCTTTAGGCAAAGGCGACGCCACAGTTTTGTAATGTGATTTTCAGCTTTAATAAACAATGGTTTATGACGATTTTGAAAATTGGTTTTACGGGTTTTGGAAATCTGTGAAAAGATGAATAATGTAAAAATTACCGAGTAAAATTTTGCTGCGTGCAAAGCTTCTGGGACTCTTTGTCGGAGTGCGACTGTCCAAAAACATAACACTTGCAGAGCGATATACAACATGTCATAGGGGTTCAAGATTTTGAACCCTACATATGGTATGTCTGCTATTCAGACGCCTTGTTTTTGGACAGTCGCCGATGACGGTAAAATAAACTCAAACGCTTCAGCGTTTGACTCCTGGGGTGCTTTCCGGGCAAGATCGTGAGCACGGTTGGGAAGCTGATGGATTCGTAAGGACCCAAAAATTAAGGAAGGCGGTAATATTGAGCGGAGTGGAAAAAGGAATGGAAAAGAAAGAAAATCAAGCGGGGGACAAGGCGGAAGAAATAAAGTCGCAGGCGTTCAAAACGCTGCGGGAATTGCACCTTCGAACCTGGGAGTTGGAGTTTTTAATTTCAGGAGCGGTCATTTTCGCGCTTTTGAATCTGCCCGGCCTGATGGACGAAATGTTCGACTCGACCGTGCTGCACATTTCCCGGAATCTGTTCATGGTTCCGTGGATGCTCTATTATTTCGGCAAGCTAGTTTCCTATACACTGATTGTGACGTTTTTCATGCACATGATTTCTCGTGCATTTTGGGTGGGGCTCGTCGGATTGGACTCCGTTTTTCCCAGCGGCGTTAAGTGGGAGAAGTTGAAATTCAAGCCTATCCAAAAAGAAGTGGCGCGCGAGACGACGTTAAATTTGAAGAAGATGGCGGGGATGGCGGACAAGTTTTGCAGCTCGCTCTTCTCGGCGGCCTTTCAGGTTATTTTTGCACTGTTTTACGGCGTGGCCGCAATTTCTCTTTGCTTCGGAATCGTTTATTTGATCTCGCTGGCGTTCGGCGGTTGGTCGATGAAAAATATCTATTTTATCGCGCTTGTGGCATTTATGGCGACCATGTTTGCGCCGTTTCTGGTCGCGGCGATCATTGACCGCATTCTGGAAAAGAGAGAGACCAAAAGCGAAAAACTGGCTAAACTCGCGCGCACGTGCTACAAAACATATAATTATATCTCTTCCAGCATTGTCACGGCGCCGATATTTTTGGTTTTCGCCAGTCATCTTTCACGGAAAATCGCGTCGATTGTGATGTTTTTATTCTTGGGGTTCGTCGTTTCGATTTTTATGGTCAACGACGTATTCGTTCGGCAGGCTTCATTCAATTCGTATGTTTATTTCCCGGACGACGATTTGGCCAGCAAGATGGACTTTGCGCATTATGAAGACCAGCGCCGGGCCAGCACCAGCCGCGTGCCGACGATTCAGTCGGACGTGATCGACGGGCCGTACCTCAAGTTGTTTCTGCCGTGGCGCGCGTGGGACGACAACGAAATGATGGCAAAAATATGCCCCAATATTGAGCCGTTTGGGCAGGACGGGCTCCGATTTTCATCCGGCGGCGACGAAAATATCGCAGCAAAAGCTGACAGCATTGCCGGGTGTTTTTTGCAGCTTTTCGAGATTTCTTTGAATAACGAACCTCTCGAGACGGATTCGTTTTTCTTCTACGTTCACCCCAAAACAAAGCTGCGCGGCTTGATAGGTTATGTTCCAACAGAAGGTTTGCCTAAAGGCAGGAATTTTCTGAAAATTGAACGAGAGACGCGTCAGAGTTTGGCGGCGAAATTAAATGATGATGAAGAAGAGGGAGAGAACGACGAAGAACCTGAGCCGCGTGAGTATTTTATTCCGTTTTGGCGCTGATTATCGCTGAATCGCCAGCTTCTCGATTTGCTCAATGACAACGTCTTCGCCGTCTACAACGCTTTTGGCTACGATGCGATAGAGATAAACGCCGTTCGCCAATTCATCGCCGTCCGCGTCGAGGCCGTCCCAAGGGACTTGATTGAATCCGGGCGTCGCGGCAATGTTTTCCAGCGTTTGAATCAAACGTCCCGCAACTGTGTAAACCGAAATTTTGACTTCGGCGTCGGCGTTAAGAATAAACGTAAAAGCGGTGCTTTCCTGAAACGGGTTGGGGTAGTTGAGCACGTCTGAAAGCGTCAGTTCGCCGTCTTCCGTCAGAATGAACTCGAATTGCTTTCGCGATGAGTTGTTGGAGTTGTCCCATGCTTTCAATTCCGCCAAGTGCAAACCCGGCGCGAGGTTTTTGGGAAGCTGCGCCGTGAGTTGCCCGCTCAAAAAATCGTTCTCGAAATAAACGAAGTTCTGTGTTAGATCAAGTCGATTTTCTGTGTCGCCGTCGATGGTCAAGGTGATCTTGTGGCCGATTTCACCGGTGAGATTCACGCCGGAAACGGAATCGGCGATGGTCGCAATAATTGACGAGGTCCGGGTGATCGGATCGCCGCTGGCGAAAAACTCGCGATCTGAAAAACTCACCGTAATTTCCGGGCCCTCTTCGTCAAAAAGCACGCCGGAGCGCAGGCTGATCGGAATCGATTCACGATAGCCCAGAGCTTCCCAATTGTCGCCCACGCCGTAAACGCTCATCCTGGCCGTTCTGCCGCCGTAGGTCACGTCTTTCGGCACGATGAAATTCATGTCGAACAGCTCGCCTTGCAAAGCGCCCTTGCCGCGAAAAATGAGATTGCCGGGGAGGATGTAATCAATCGGCGAATTGCGCGAAGTTAAATATCTGACCCGCTTCTTGTCGTCGAAAACGACAAGCTCAACTTCGCCGGCGCTGATGGGCACTTCACTAAAACTTTGCACCGTGCCGATGATATTGGTTTTGTTCAACGCGAAAAGCGTATCGGGAGAAACGGAGATGATTTGCGCCGAGCTTGTCGGGATTGCAAGCCTTAGAGACGGATCGCCGAGAATGGTGAATTTTTCATCGTTGACGACAAATCCCGCCGGAGTTTGCATCCTTGCCAAAATCAACGCTTCGCCAATAGAAATACTTCCCGGCGATTCTGTGAACAATATATCGTAATAGGCTTTGTTAAATGTTGCGTTTGGTTGGGCGTAAACAACGCGGCTCGAAGTGAACAAGCCAACCGCCCCTTTACCGCGCGCAAAAAGCAATTCTTCAGGAAAACTCTGCGAATTCAATTTATCGTAACGGCCAAAATCGCAAGTCGCTGCGACGATGAACGGGTACTTACGATCATTTTGCAACGAAGGGAAATCCTGCGCCAACTCAAAAACGACTTCGTGCGCCCACTGCGTTGAATTGCCGTGCCCGACATAATTCAAGACCAGGGTGCCGCTGTTAATGCGGTCGATCAGCGCTTGTTGAGCTTGCGGCTTGCGAACCCCGGAAACCGAAGCTGTGCGCACGCCTTCGTATTCGGTCAGGTAAATTTTGCTAAGATTCAGGTAATCCGGCGTGTGTCGTTCAGCGATAATTTCGGCGTCCTTAGTATGGATGACTTCGCCGTTGTCCCGCCCGCCGGTGACGAGTTCGTCATCTGCGACCATCGTCAGAATCGTGCGCCAAAAGCCGAATTCCGGTTTCGTTTCATATTCGATGAGTTTGTCGACAAAATTTCGCGCCTCATCAATCGTTTGCGCCGGGATACGACCCATCGACAAATCCATGTCGCGATCGTCGCCGTTGACGTAAGTGTAGTAGGCTTCAAGGTTGCGATTGACCAGTTCTTCAAGCTCTGTCGTTTGAAATGTCGGCACAAAGTTTTGGTTTATGCCGCGCCCAATGCCGCGATAATCATAAACGCCGTCCCCGAAAAGCACGAGATACTGCGGCTGCTTTTGCCAATTGTGAAACGCATAGGCGACAAAGTCACGTATCGCGGTCGGGTCCATCAGCCCCCAGCCAAATTCCTTCATCACAACGTTCACGTCAACAACAGCGACTTCAAAATTGCGAACTGAGCGTTTGTGCTCGGCAAAGCGATTGGCCTCGTCCAGAAAATCGCTGTGCGTGACCACGAGCATATCGGCTGTGTTTGACGAGCCGCGAATGTCTGAAGTGGTGTAACGCTCGAATGCCGCGGGCGCTTTCGGCACATCAGCAATGAAATACCTTTTAGGCGTGGCTGTGTTCATCGAATCTGCAAAAATCAGCGTCTCGCCTTGTTGGGTGAATGCGAGCGTTCGCGGCGCAACGGGATTTGAGATTTCAAAAATACGGGCGTCCGAACCTGCTCCGGTAACTCGCCAAGTTTCGATCCCGGAGCTTGGCGCAGCGGCAAACGTCAATTCACCGTCCTGAACCGCCAAATCGTCTTCCGCAATAAACTCCACCCAATCGACAAAAAGCGAACCGGTTTGCAGCGTATTGCTGTAATTTAAGGTCAGCGTATTTTCGGCTTGAATGAGTGTGTTGGGAACATTGGCGGTGTAGGTCTGGCCGTTCATGTCCAAGTAATCGCCGCCGGTCGAGCCGAAAAAACTATAGGTGTTAAGTGAGTTTTGATTCCAGCCAAGAGAAACGGTATGCCTGCCGCTGGTCTTGGAAACCACACGTAAATAGATGCGTCCGTTTTGCAGCGCTTGCCCGGCAGTTCGGTTAAAAGAGTAGTTCGCCGTGGCGTCGGAGAGCGATAATTCGCGACCGTACCAATCACGACCTGAATTGATGGGATTGACAATGTCGGTCTCGATTTTTTGCAGATTCAACCCCGCACTTTTTGCCTGACCGGCATTTGCCGCGATGGAAATTTCCGCCAATCGTTTTGCCGCACTTTCCTGAGCATCCCAGGAAAGCCAATAAACGTTCTCGTTGGTATAGGGATTGTTAAAACGCCGCCATCTGGCCTCGGTTTGCGAGTATTCCCAATCATGCACGCTCGCGCCGAAGAACTGAATTGTATCATCAGGATCGAAACTGCCGTCGCCGCCGTCGTTCACCAAAATCGGAATTTCGATCAACGTTTCAGGCCGTGTATCAGACGGCTTTTCCGGCAGCGTGCGCCCGCCGTTGTTGTACATCCGAATTTGGTCGGACTGCAAGCCCGAGAGACTGATATTTTGCGCCGTCAAGTCCGCGCCGGTAATTTGATACCAGCCGTTTTCCGTCACTTGAACCAACAAAAAATCGCGGTTGGCGAAATTTGCAGATTTGGCCGCCGGTTTTGCGCGCGGCTTGAGAAATCGGGTGGCGTCGCTTTTATTCAAGACGGATTGTGCGTAGTCAAAATCGTCTTGCCCGGCATTAAATTCACGACCTGCATCGAAGCTTTGAATCGAAGCTCCGGACGCCGTATTTTCCCATTGCAGAATGACCTCGGCGCTCCTTAAATATTGGAGTTGATTATTTTGCAGGCGGGTCGGAGAAATGGTCAGATGAGCGACTTTGAGATTGCGGAACCATGCGGTGCGGTCTAAAGAAACCGCGGGACTTGGCGCGGCTTGATCACTTGTTTGCGCCTGGTAAGAAAAATACGTCAACTCACCGTCCGGCTGAATTTGCGCAGGCGGAGCAAGCGGCAGCGAGGTCTGAATATTTTCCCAGTTTTCATTGGTGATGGTGAGACGCGGATTTTGACTCGCGTGCGGCAAGGCCAGCGCCGTCCCGGCGACCGGGAGGCCGTCAATCTGATGAAAATAAAGTCCGTTTTCTGAAACGAGGTTCGGGCAGACAAAGGCGCGGTTGTCGATGAGAAGGGTGTCGAGCTCAGGAGAATTAAATTTGAGCTGAAGGCGCAGGTTTGAAGCGCTGGTCGCCGTGTGTAAAACGGCGGATTTTTGCGAAAAAAGATCGCTGCAAAAGAGCGTGAGCAAAAGCGCGATAACGAGGAAATAAATAGGTCGCATAAATTGCATGAACCTGCGTTGTTCGTTTATACCGGGATTACTTGAGAAGAACGGCGCTGAATATAAAGAATATTCCATCAACAGAGCAAACACTTATCGTCAAGGCGGCGGGTAATTGTTGCAATGGAAAGCGGTTCGTCCGTCATACATTTTTGGCGCGACGAAGTTCCTGACCTTGTGCAAAACTAGCCTCGATTCTTGTTGCCCGATGAGATTGAGCAATGATCCGTGAATGTAGCGGCGTAAACTGCCGGAATGCTGCATGTTGGTTCAGGTCGTTGAGATTTCGCTTTTTTTGTTTGCTTGTGTTTTTGCCGACGCTCGACTATTTTAGTTGCAAGGGTTTTGAACGTTTGGCTTTGTTTCGATTCGTAGCTCATGTGAAATGGATGTATTTATACGGATAAAACGACTTATAATCGCTCGCCGCGTTGTCTTTACTTTGAAAGCCGAAAATGAAATGACCGCTGACCATTTAACCAAAGAAATGGTATACGAAGCGCTTCTGAACGCACCGTCGATTTTCAAAAAACTTCGATCACGAAACCCTAAAACAAATAAACGAGAAACGCTTTATGTTATCAAGGGTTTGACCTTCGACGGTCTGGCTGTGTATACGAAAGGGAAGATTCAAAAAGAAATGAATCAAGAGGTTTTCTATGTCATTATTTCCTCAAAGCGCTCTACAGAATAAAAAAAGTGCACAACGGACCAAGCCTAGGGAAGTGTCGTCTTCCGCCGATGCATGGTGGCAAGATCTACCGTCCATACTAACGTGCCCGGAATGTGGTGAAAAAACAATGATGCGAACTGGCGGTCCATGCAAACTCAATGATGGTGCGATTTTGCCGAATTTGGAGAGATTTTCCTGTACGAATTGTGGGGCTGAGTTTCTTGATGATGCAGCGATGGAGACGGTTTCAAGATTCAGACAAGCCCAAAACGCCAATAATATTCATGACGTCAATGACGAGTAAACTCGGGATGAAGAACAAAACAAGAGCAACTTTGCTAACCATCGCCTTTCTGTTGATTGCCGGCCCTGCGCTCGCGAATAAAGTTTTGATTTACATGGATTTGAAGCAAACCGATCATCTCAAAGCCTACGGCGTTGCGTTTTGGGTTTTGAAGCAGGGGGTGAGCGTCGATTGGCTGCTGAATTATCGCGGCGGCTCGTTCATGATCGATCACTACCGGGAGCTTGAAAACGAATTGCGCGTGCGCGGCGTGGCGTTCAGCAAAATTTCCGGCAGCGACGCAGCGCAAATTCAGGCGGAAATTGAAGCCAACAACATGGACTTGGTGCTGCTGGAAAAAGCGCCGAAAATCGCCGTTTATACGCCCGGAAACAAGCAAGTTTGGGATGACGCCGTGACCATGGCGCTGACCTACGCGGAAATTGAGTACGAAAAAATCTGGGATGAAGACGTGCTCAAGGACGGGCTGAAAAATTTCGACTGGCTGCACTTGCACCACGAAGATTTCACCGGCCAGTACGGCAAATTTTACGCGAGCTACCACAACACCGCCTGGTATCAGGAAGAAGTTTCGAAAAACGAAGCGCTGGCGAAAAAGCTGGGTTTCGCGAAGGTGAGCGAACTCAAGCGTGCCGTCGCTTTGCGCATCCGCGATTACGCCGTTGGCGGCGGTTTTTTGTTCGCCATGTGCTCGGCCACCGATTCTTTCGATATCGCCCTGGCCGCCGCGAAAGTTGACATGGTTGACACGATCTACGACGGCGATCCCGCCGACCCGACCGCGCAGGAAAAGCTCGATTATTCCTGGACCCTCGCTTTTGAAAATTTTGAATTGATGAAAAATCCAATGGTTTACGAATATTCCGACATCGATATGCCGCCGAGTCATCTACCTTTGGCGCGCAACGAAGCGTCGGATTATTTTACCTTGTTCGAATTCTCCGCCAAGTACGATCCCGTTCCGGCCATGCTGACACAGAATCACGTCAACGTTGTGAAAGGATTCATGGGGCAAACGACCGGGTACCGGCGTTCACTCATTAAGGACAGCGTGACGATGTTGGGCGAGATTCCGGGCACGGAAGAAGTCAAGTACATTCACGGTAACATTGGGCGCGGGCAATTCACGTTTTACGGCGGTCACGATCCAGAAGACTATCGCCACTTCGTCTACGACCCACCGACGCAGCTTTCTCTCCACAAAAATTCGCCTGGCTACCGTCTGATTCTTAACAACGTGCTCTTTCCGGCGGCACGTAAGAAAAAACGTAAGACTTGAGTAGTAAACTGTGAACTGTGAACTGAATACTGCTCACTGCTCACTGCTCACTGCTCACTGCTCACTGCTCACTGGATACTGAATGACGTGAGTCGAAGAAAACCCAAAAACAAGCGCCCAGCGCCAGAGGAAACGGCGCATAAGCGCCAAAAACATCGCCTTGAATGGTGGAAAATCGCGATTCCCGCGCTGGCTGCCCTGGCGGTAGGCGTGTTGCCTTTTATCTGCCAAAAGCCCGCCCCGGAAGACCCGCCGCGTTTTGCGCTTTTGAAGCCGATTACACGCCCCGATTCCGGCTTGCAGGTGGTGTGCCTGAACAACGCCGCGCGCAAAAACAAGCCGCTCTCACTCGAATTCGACGGCGTACGCCTGCTCGATCCCGTAACGCCGACCAGACTGGACGAAGAAACCTGGCTATGGCGTTTCACCCTCGATCCCGAATTTCTCACCCCGCAAAAACTCACCGACGGCCTGCACAAAGTTGTGGTCGGGTTCGACGGCAACTTCAGCGACACCTTGACGGTTGAGTTCGACACCAGAATTCCGCTTGTGCAAGGCGAAGTTTCACCAGTGGAAGGCGAGCCTGACCAACGCATTTTGAAGGGAAAAGCCGCCAGTCCGTCACAAATTCCCGCCGATACTCTTGCCGTGGACGTCGTTTTCAATCTCGACGGCGAGCCCGTACATTTGCCCCTGCCTGCACGGAGAGTGACCGATCAGGAAACCGGCGTCACCTTTTTCGAATTTGAAGCGCGCATTGCCAATCTGCCGAAAATCAAGCCGGAGGATCCGCGTTTTAGCGAGGACTTTTTTGCCTTTCGCGTGAAAGACGGGGCGGGAAATTTTTACTACGACGTCAAAAGCTACGCCCAGTTCATGGCGCCGGGACGCAACCGCTTTGGCGCCGGCAACATTGCCGAACTGGAAATGCTGCGCCTGCCGGAAGACTTGCAGCGCCAGCGCTTTACCTTCCGATTTTACCCCAAACCGCCGCCGTCCGTCGACGCCCTGGACGGCGAACCGCTCATTCACTTGAAAGCAACCTTGATTGGTGACAATATCGAACGCCTGGAATGGACGGGGCCGCCGCCGGAATTGGCTTCGGACAATCCGGTGACGATGATCTATAAAAACCGGGAAGAGCCGCTGGTCGCGATCGGCGTCAACAGTTACGACATGCCGCGCAAACCCGGCGAACCGCCCGCGACCTTCCAGGTGGCGCAATCCGGGAAGGACGGCGAGATTTATACCAGCAATAAAGCCAGCGCCGCACCGCAAGAGACGCCGCAGCCCCCCGCAACCGCGCAAACAGACCCGCCCGAAGACGCGCTACCCCTGCCGCTCGACCTGGACGCTGCAAAACAACGCGATTCGCTTGCGATGCGCACGAATCTGAGCAGGTTAAAACCATCGTTTCTCTCGCGCACCGAAGCCGAAGCCATGATCAAACGCCGCGGCTTTTACGATCGCGGTTATAATCCAAATGGCAAAGGCCTGGACAATCGATTCACTGCGCGCGAAATTTCCGGCGCCAAAATCGTACAAGACGAGGCGACCGGCCTGACTTGGCAGCAAAGCGGCTCAACGAGCTTGGCATACGCTCAGGCGCAAGCGTATATTGACTCGCTCAATCAAATCCAATTCGCCGGATTCAGGGATTGGCGCCTGCCGACGCTGGAAGAAGCGATGTCCTTGATGGAGCCCAAAGAGAACGCAGGCGGTCTTTTTATTGATGAAATTTTCAGCGCTCAACAGCGCTGGATATGGACGGCGGATAAATACTCTGCTTCTTCGGCGTGGGTTGTCCTTTTCAGCAGTGGCTTTTGCAGCTACTTCCACGTCGTCAGCAACGTCTTCAACGTCTTTGTTCGAGCAGTTCGCTGAGGACAATCACGCTCGGTTATTTGGCGATTTGAATTATTTGGTCATTTAAATTATGGCGAGATACGAACATTTGCCCATTTATAAAAAGGCGTACGATCTGACGCTGTACTTCGAGAAACTGGTGCGCAATTTTGGCCGTTACCACAAGTACGGTCTCGGCGAGGATTTGCGCCGGCTTTCGCGCCGAGTGGTGCAAAACATTCGTCAGGCAAATGACGCGCATGATAAAACCCTACTGCTTTTGCAAAACCGCAACACGCTGGAAGAATTGAAATTGACGATTCGCCTCTGCCGCGATCTCAAGGCGTTCCCGAATGCCAACTCCTACCAGCACAGCGTCAATCTCGTCATTGAAATTATCAGACAAAATGAAGGATGGCTGGGAACGGCAATGAAGAAGGAAAAGCCGGAATCGCTCATGACCGGCCCCCCGGCGTGAGGAGCGCGCTCATACGATGATTGTGCATCCCGGTCGCCGTTGTCGCAAACAAGCTTTGCAGCAACGGCATGTTTCAGCGCCCTCCTGAGCTCTTGCGAGAGAAGTGGAGGCTTCGCAATTAGGCTGGTTGGCGGGCGGCGAAAAACGCCTGCCGGCCGCTCGACAAGCATCGGGACAAAACTGCTTCTTCGGCGTGGGTTGTCAATTTCAACAATGGCAATTGCAACAACAACCACATCGACAACAACAACAACAACTATGTTCGAGCAGTTCGCTGAGGAAAATCATCACCCCTTCTTCAATTTTCAGCAAGTGTACCGCGCCTGGCGCGATTGCCGCGCGAACAAACGCAACAAGCTGAGCGCACTGGCGTTCGAGGTCGATCTGGAGCAAAACCTGGTCGATCTCACCGAGGAGTTGCTGGAGCGCCGTTACCGGCCGTCCGCTTCTATTTGTTTCTACACGGAAAAGCCCAAATGCCGTGAAATTTTCGCGGCGGATTTCAGAGATCGCGTGGTGCATCATCTGATCTATAATCACATCTCTCCGATTTGGGAAAAGACTTTTATCTTCCATTCCTTTGCCTGCCGCCCGGAAAAAGGCGCGCATTTGGCGGTCGATCAATTACAAAAAATGCAGCGACGCGTCACGCACGGCGGCCGGAAGCGCGCGTTTTACCTCAAACTCGATATCCGCAACTTCTTCATGACCATCGACCGGCGCCTCCTGTTCGAAATGCTGGCGCAAAAGCATCACCGTCCCGATCTGCGATGGCTGCTCGAAACCGTCATTTTCCACGACTGCACGCAGGATTACGAAATGAAGGATCGGGAAAATTTGCGTTTTCGTTTGCCGCCGCATAAATCACTGTTTCACGCCAGACCCGATTGCGGCTTGCCCATCGGCAACCTCACCAGCCAGTTTTTCGCCAATGTTTATCTCAACGCGCTGGATCAGTTCGTGAAACACGATCTTAAATGCCGCTTTTATCTGCGCTATGTCGATGACCTGGTTCTTCTGCATTGTGACGCTGTGAAATTGAGAACGTGGCAGGAAGAAATCAGGCGGTTTCTCGCTGAAAAACTCCGATTGAAATTGAACCCGAAAGCGACAAAGCTCGGCCTTGTTACCGGCGGGGTCGATTTTGGCGGATTTGTCGTTCGCCCGAATTATTGCCTGGTGCGGCGGCGCACGGTTGGGAATCTGAAGACGAAGCTGAAGATTTTTCGCGTCAGGAATGTGCAACTGCGGCGGAGCTTTACGATGTACCGTTTCGATTCCGAGGAAATCGATGCGCTGACGGCGGCGATCAATGCTTATCTCGGGCATTTTCAACACGCTGATTGCGACAATCTTCTCCAAAAGCTCTGGCAAAAACACGCTTTTCTGCAACGCTATTTCTCGATTTCGAACAAAAAAGTGAAACGATTCGACGCCGGTCTTCGCAAACAGCCGACGCTCAAACGGCAAGTAAGCTGGCTGGGATGGAAATATGGCAACTACGCCCGTTTGATTCAAATCGGAAACTACTATGAAGTTTTGGGTAAGCAAGCCGTGGAATTGGCGCCGGCGCTGGACGTGAACGTTATAAAAGGTTGGCGGGGCTATCGCCATGCGTGCGGGTTTCCAGCCAAATTGCTGCCGCGTATGGTGAAAAAACTCGAGCACGCCAAAATACCTGTACTCGCGGTTCGACAAACGGGGAGAGAGTGCTTGTACGCTAAAGAGCGCTTGCCGTACATGATCATAGACGGCTACGAAGAGAGCTTTAACGGTAGAACGCTTTGACATTGACGCGCCGGTTTTCTATTTTTCCGCCCATTGATTTTATCCCGTTCAAACTCACGTCTTTTCCACCATTTAAGGGGATCAAAGGCTCTTGACGATATCCGCATCTGAAACCAAAAAATGACCCAGGAAAAACAAAAAATCTGCTTTGTGATTATGCCGTTCAGCGAGGAGCGATTGGAGGTATACAAGTACGCCGTCGCGCCTGCGTGCGAGGCCGCCGGATTTCGGGCGGTGCGCGTGGATGAACTGAAGGGGCATTTCAACATTAACAAAAAAATCATCCAGCACCTGTTCCGCGCCGATGCGGTTGTGGCCGAGCTCAGCGACATGAATCCCAACGTGTTCTACGAAATGGGCGTGGCGCACGCCATCGGCAACAAAACCATCATGTGCGCCCAAAGCGCCAACGACTTGCCGTTTGACATCCGCAATTACCGCTGCATTATTTACAAACAATCCATCGACGGCCTGAAAGCGCTCGAAAAGGAGATCGCCGAATCCTTGCACGATTTCCCGAACTGGTCGCGGGATGCGAGCAATCCAGTGCAGGATTTCAAACCCAGGCTGCGCGGCGAGACGGTTCCGGCGGAAGAATTGGCGAAACTGCAAGCCGAACTCAGGCAAAAAAACGCCGACCTTGCCAAGGCCGTTTTGCGTGCTGAACACGAGGCCTTGAAAAAGCGCTGGCAAAGCGAAACGGCACGGGCGGAAAAAGCCGTGCGCGAAGTAGAAGCGCTGAACGACAAACTTTTGCGTCGGGAAAAGCAACTGACCGAATTGGAAGCCCGTCTCCGGCAAAACGAAACGCGAAGAAACGCGCCAGCCAAAGCCTCAGTCTCGAAATCCCCGCCCGTATCGTTGCGCTCCAAACCGGCGGAATCGTTGTCCGAGAAAGCGGTTAAGGAAATGTTGCAAGAAAAAGGATTTTACGACAAAAGGAAAAACGCTTCAGGAGAAGGTGTTCAGAATCAATTCGAGCAAATCGACAAAAACGGCGCGGTCTCGATACTTGACCACGCGACCGGCCTGACTTGGCAGCAAAGCGGCTCGAAAGATTACATGAAGTTCAAAAGCGCGCAAGATTATATCGACTCGTTGAATGCTGAGAAATTCGGCGGCTTTAACGACTGGCGCTTGCCGACGCTGGAGGAAGGCATGAGTTTGATGGCGCCGAAGAAGGGCAAAAACGGCTTGTTTATCGACGAAGTTTTTGACGCGACCCAGCGCTGGATCTGGACGGCGGACAAGAAAACTGCTTCTTCGGCGTGGGTTGCCAGTTTCTACTTCGGCAGTTGCGACAACTACCGCTTCGACTTCGACTTCAGCATCTCTGTTCGAGCAGTTCGCTGAGGACAATCACGCTCGGCTATTTGGTGATTTGAATGATTTGGTTATTTTAGGGAGTGGAATACGCTCAAGAGCACGCAAGGCTATTTTGTAGTTGTGCTTTTGACAGCGAGAGCGTAATTTTTATAAAAATAGTATGCAGTGAAACAAAATGCCAAACAGTAAGTTTTGGACGAAGAAATGACTGATACAAAACTCAACTACGATCAGGAAGGCGATGTGCTTTACGTCTCCTTTGGCAAGAGCGATCATGTCACGGGCGTAGAGTTGGCGGACAATCTTTTACTTCGGTTGGATGCGGGGAGTCCGCCGGATCGGGAGCCGCGGGCGGTTGGGCTGACTTTGATCAATTTTTCCCGAATGCGGGAATTCCATCGCGACGCGCCGTTGAATATTCCGATCCATGAATTACGGAACCTGCCGGACGGCTTGTGGCAAGCGGTCATTTCAGTGATTACATCGCCTCCGGTGAGCGATTTTCTGGCGGTTGGTCTTTCATTTTCGCCCCAAATTCCACCTCTGCCCAAGCGTGTTGCCGCATGATAAACTTCCCATTAAAATTGCCTGTGTCGCTGTACAATAAAATCAAGGATTTGGCGAAATCCGAAGGCATTTCAATCAATCAGTTTCTGGTGGCCGCCGCGGCGGAAAAAATGTCCGCATTGCTGACCGAGGATTATCTAAAAGCGGAAGCGGCGAAAGGCAGGCGTGAAGATTTTGAGAAAGTCATGAACGCCGTCCCGGATGTTGAGCCGGAGAATTTTGACAGGCTTTGAGGTGCTTCATGATTAGCCCATTGTCCAAAATGCACTCACAATTCAATTTTTTCTGCGCTTCTCAGCGCCCTTTGCGTCTCTGCGTTTTGAATAACAATGACAGAATAATTTAACATCTGATGTTACGCGAGAGCAGCGACGCCGTAGAAACTCTTGTTAAAGTCATTCGGCGGCGGCGCCCTACCGCCAACCTAATTTCGAGACGCCCAAAATTCTCGTTCCCAATCTCGGGATTGGGAACGCAATTGCACTCGAAACTCCAGTTTCGACTGAGGGCTTTGGTTCGAAACCGGAGTTTCGCGCCCATTTTCATTCCCAAACCGGAGTTTGGGAACGAGGCGTAATGAGATGCTGTTTTCGGTTGAGTCTCGGAAATGCTTAACTGCGCGTAACATCAGTTAACATTAAAAAAACAATTGTTCTGCCAGAGAAAGTTGATTTACATTTTTCAGTTTAAATCATACCCGCCGATATGAACCCCCGCATCGCTATTACCATTGGAGACAAAAACGGCATTGGGCCGGAAGTGGTTCTCAAGTCTCTGAGCCATCCTAACTTGCCGAAAGACGCAAATTATTGCGTGATCTCTCCCGCCGAAATCATAAAAGCCTGGGGGAACCGTCTCGGAATTGACGCGTTTTCCATCCCCGTTGTAAAATTTGATAAAATCTCGGAATACCCCCAAAGTTTTGTTGAACCGCCTTTTGCAGGAAATGATCGGACGCTTGAGCCGGGCGCTGCGACCCGCGAGTCCGGAGAATTGGCGGCGGCAAGTATCGAGTACGCGGCAAAATTGGCGATGGACGGCAGGGTAGACGCAATCGTGACCGCGCCGATTTCTAAATTGGCGCTCAGAATGGCTGGGTTTCAATTTCCCGGACACACGGAGTTTTTGGCGCATCTTTCCGGCGATTCCACGCCGGTCATGCTGCTCATTGCCGGGGAGTTTCGCGTCGCCGTTGCAACAACGCACCTTGCTCTCAAGGATGTCCCTCAAGCGCTGACGCAGGAACGACTTTTGAAAGTCGCTTGTGTGTTAGATGATGAATTGAAAACGAGATTTGGTATTTCTGAACCGAAAATTGCGCTGACCGGCTTAAATCCGCACGCCGGGGAATCAGGTGAGTTTGGCCGAGAAGAGATTGAAGTCATCTCGCCTGCAATTGAGAAGTTGAGAAAAGAGGGCGTCCGGGCGGAAGGGCCCTTTCCCGCCGACGCACTTTTCAGCCGGATCAGAACCGTACAAAAATACGACGCCTACTTGACGATGTATCATGACCAGGGCTTGATCCCCGTAAAAATGCTTGCGGCGGGCAAAGGCGTTAATTATACTTGCGGTCTTCCGTTTGTGAGAACGTCGCCGGATCACGGGACGGCGTTTGAAATAGCGGGGAAAAATGTGGCGTCTCCCGAAAGCATGTTAGAGGCGATTCGACTTGCAGTTGCAACCGTTAGAAGGAGCCGTGTCGGTTCCTGAGTATGAAAAAGTCGCGACGTTTTATGATTTTTTGATGCGGCACGTCCAGTATCGTCCCTGGTTTGAATATGTCCATGAAATTCTTGAACGACGTGTGGATGAGCCAGGAGAAGTTTTGGAGATTGCATGCGGCTCAGGCAGGGTTTTGGAAATGTTTTGCGAACGCGGCTGGCAAGTCTGGGGCATGGATCGCTCGCGTCCCATGCTCAATTTGGCTCAGAAAAGATTAGGAACGTTTGGAAATCAGGCGAAGTTGTGGTGCGGCGATATGCGGAATTTTTCCGTGCGCGAAAATTTCAATGCGATCATTTGTCTCTACGACAGCATCAATTACTGCCTGAACGAGAGCGATTTTATTGCAGCTCTTCGAAACGCCGGGCAGGCGCTGAAACGCGGCGGCGTTTTTATTTTTGACGTTTGCACGATCTGGAATTGCCGGGAGAATTTTCGTAATTACAGCGAGAATGATGAAGTCGACGGCATTGAATTCGAGCGCCACACCTATTTTAACGCCGCAACGGGATTTCAATACAACGATTTTTCAATTCAAATTAACGACGCGCCTTATTTCGAGCGGCATGTCCAAAAAATGTATCCCTTGGACGAGGTTCGGCGGATGATTCACGCTGCGGAGGGGTGGCGAATTCTCGGCGCATACACTGATTTTACCAAGCGCCCGGGCAAGGAAAATGCGCATCGCGTGCATTTTGTTTTAAGAAAGAGATGAGAGACGTTTACCTAACTGATGTTACGCACGCATCGTCTGGCACATACGATCAGAGCCTGCGGGCAACTTTTGATTCTCATTAGCTCCGCTCTTCAGAACGGAGTTTTTGAAGACGACTATCTCCTCTCTTCCGCCGCGCTGGCGCGGCGGAAGAGAGAAAGAAGGGCGTTTTCCGCGTCACCGGACTGAAGTCCGGCGCTAATGAGAAGAGATTTGCATTAAGACTCAGGATGTGCGTTGCCGTGCGTAACATCAGTTACCTAAAAAAAGAGAGAGAATAATTATGTTAAACCCCTACTTGAATTTTGATGGCGAAACGGAAGAAGCGTTTAATTTTTACAAGTCAGTCTTCGGCGGCGAATTCGCTGTATTTCAGCGTTTTAAAGATATGCCTGACAGCGATAAAATGCCCGCTGATCAGCAAGAAAAAGTGATGCACGTCTCGTTGCCGGTCGGCGCTTCCATGCTGATGGGCTCTGATACGATGGAAGGCATGGGACCGCCACTGTCGGTTGGGAACAACGTCCATATTTCCGTCAGCCCGGAGAGTAAGGAAGAAACGAAGCGCATTTTTGATGGACTTTCAAAAGGCGGGAATATTGATATGCCGCTGGACGATATGTTCTGGGGCTCATATTTTGGCGCGTGTACGGATAAATTCGGTGTGCGCTGGATGGTCAATTTCGATTATAATCAGCAAAAATAACTGACGCGCTTGATTTGTTTTTGACAGGATGAACAGGATTTTTCACTACCTGACACTTTTTGTATAGCCTTCCAAGACTGGCGAAAAAGGCCGGAATTGTCATGCTGAAAGCATCTTTTTTAATCCAACCCTTGAACTTTTGAGCATGATCTGTACTGGGCGATGACAAAGATTCCTTCAGAATGACAAAACTGGAGCTTTCAACGGTTCGAGAAGGCGGTTTACAAAAAAGTGTCAGATAGAGAGACCGGATTTATTTAAGTGGTACTGGTTACAAAAATATCCGGTTAATTCCGTTCATCCCGTCAAAAAAACAACCAGCCTTTAAGCGATGAGAGTGATTCGAATTACAAACGCAAGGGTGGATTATCCCGGCGGAGAAGGTTTGCGCGAGGCAAATTTTGACGTCGAGCAGGGCGAATTTGTCTATGTTTGCGGCGCCAGCGGAGCGGGAAAAAGTACGCTCTTGCGGCTAATCTATTTTGGCGTTTTCCCAACTTACGGCCAAGTTCAAGTCGGGCAATTGAACTCGGTGAACGTGAAAGCAAAAGAAGTCGCGCTGATGCGACGACAGCTTGGCGTTGTTTTTCAGGATTTTCGTTTGTTGGAAGATCGTGACGTTTTTGAGAATATCGCGTTTGTCCTGCGCGTAACGGGCGCGCGCAGCCGCGACATAAAACGGAAGGTGCTGAGAGTCTTGGCCGAGGTCGGCATAAGCCACAAACGTTACAAAATGCCGAACGAGCTTTCGGGCGGCGAGCAACAACGCGTCGCTATTGCCCGCGCCATTGTCAACGATCCGTTCGTGCTTTTGGCGGACGAACCAACCGGCAATCTCGATATGGAGACGGCGGAAGAAATCATGGAAATTTTAGAGCGCATCAACACTCGCGGCACGGCGGTGGTTATGGCGACGCATAATTTCAATCTGATCGAGAAATTTAACCACAGAGTTGTGCGAATCGTGGGAGGCGTCACCGAAGATTGAGCACTGTTTTATTTTGCGTTACGGAAGGATTTAACGGACTTCGACGGTCGAAAGCTTCGGGGATTCTTTCCATTATCACAATTTCGTTCTCGCTCTATCTAATTGGGGTGTTCTATTCCGCAACTGAGAATCTTTATACTATTATTCAAGAGCTCAAGTCCCGAGTTACGTTCGAAGTTTTTCTCCAGGATGAGGCGTCGTTAGCCGAACAGCGCAGGATTGAGCGAACGATGCGACGCTACCCGGCAGTGGAATCGCTGAAATTTGTCGGCAAAGATGAAGCGTTGGAACTTTTCAAAAAGACGTTCGGTGCTGAGTTCGGCGATTTAATTGAAGACAATCCGCTGCCGGCGAGCTTTGAGGTTTTCTTGAAGCCGAAGTATGTTCATTTTGATTCGGTGCAAGCGCTGGCGCAAAAAATCGAGGGTGTGCCGGGTGTTGATAACGTTGTTTATCGCCGCCAAATGCTGGAAGTTTTGGACGTCTATTTTAAAAATACAATTGCCGCGCTTGTGGTCGTCGGCGTTGCGCTTGGATTGATTAGTTTTATTTCTGTCTCTTATACACATCTCCGAGCCCACGAGACTCCA
>CAXHAT010000134.1:0-22899 GCA_964014485.1 uncultured Deferribacteres bacterium | reverse complement strand
GAGCAGATTGTGTACGAGCCTGAGAGTAATAAGTACGCATTTACCGGAAGAGCCACTGTTCCCACTGTTAGTAACGATTCGGCGTTGCAAAGAGTAGGGGTTCAAAATCTTGAACCCCTACTACACGATCTGTCACACTGTTCAAATAATTTATTTTGGGACAACCCGTTCCGAATTCACCGGCAACCTTCCCCAAAAATTTATCTCGAAATATCGCGTTTGGATGTGTTTTGCGGACGAGGAGAAAGCCATCATCGCTAAAATTGTTTCAAAGCTTGCCCCAAGTCCAGCACATAAACGACAAAAGCCCAAAACGCAAAAGAGCGTTTCGGGCTTTTAGGAGCAGGGGGAGAGAGGAGTGATTAATTCTCAGCGTCCGTAAAACATGGCCCTTGCAAACCAGCAACCCATTCGTCAAAAGCCGGCTGCTGCGATTCAGCGTCGAGAATGCCGCTGATGCTGTCAAGCAAAGTTTGCTTGCAGGCGCAAACGGCTTCTGGCGTGCCCAGGCTTTCTGCGGCTTCGCGCAATTGTGTGCGCTTTGCTTCATTCAGCGCCCTGATCTGTTCCTCAGCTTCCGAGCGTGTAATTTCGCCTTCTTCAAACGCCGTTTTGATCGCGCGTCTTTGCGCGTTAGCTTCTTCAATGATCGGGCGGGCGGCTTCACGAAACGCGATAACTTCCGGCTTCACGCAATCGCGGAAAGAACGCAAAAATTCTTTAATCTGCCCCATCTGCTCCTCGGTCAATTCCAGTTGGCGCAAAATGCGGCCAAGGTGCAGGCCCTGGCGCTTCAGGCGTTTTTTAATTCTGTCTTTTTTGCGGTTTTCGTGGAGCGTTTGATAGTCTTCCGGTGAGGATGTGTTGAGCGACATTGATTTTGTCAGAGAAGCGTCTTCAACGGCGGCCAATTCATCGTCCATTTCCAAGACGGCGAATTCCGCTCCGTCAAGATCAACTTCTTCCAAAATAGAATCAACGCCGGCGCTGGTCTGGCAGCCGTTTAAACCGACAAAAAGCGCAAAAGCTGAAGTGAAGAGAGCAGCCTTTCTCAAAATTGAAGTCGTACGCATGATCGTTTTCCTTTGTAAAGATTTCCTGTTCACTATTTCGATTTTAAGCATCGATTTCGTTTAGTTGTCAAGTCAATCTACAAGCGCCATACCAAAATTCGAACGGTTGCGCCAAACCTAGCGAAACAAAGATCGAGAACGAGACAAAGTCTGCGCTAAACTTCATCTTAAGCTTTTTAAAATTATGCCTTTAGAAAATCCAAGAACGAAAACGGCTTCCGGCATTTAACAAGATTGCAATCGAAATTTGCCCGCAGTTTTTGAATCTCCGCGCTCCGAACGGGACAAACTGACTGACAAAACTGTACCTTGCGGGACAGATACAAGCAATCAAGGCAAAAGTTCAGGACGACTTTCATTGCTTCAGCGCCGCTTCCCGGATACATTGATCGCATCTGTACGAGTTTCTGAAATTTACCCAAGGTTCGCCATGTCCGACTCATCCCTCATTCTCGTAACTCTCCTTGGCATTTCACTCCTGTTGTTCCTGGTCATCAAAATAAGACTGCAAGCGTTTATCGCCCTATTACTCGTCAGCCTGGTCGTTGGCCTGGCCGCAGGAATGCCAATGGACGACGTCATCAAATCCGTACAAAACGGCATGGGCGGCACGCTGGGATTTGTCGCGGTCGTCGTCGGACTTGGCGCGATGTTCGGGCGCTTGCTTGAAATTTCCGGCGGCGTGGAAAGGTTGGCACAGACGCTGCTGGCGAAATTCGGCGAAGCGAATTCACAATGGGCGCTCACATTGACCGGCTTCATCGTTTCGATCCCCGTTTTCTTTGACGTCGGCTTCATCATCATTGCCCCGGTACTTTATGGCCTGACGCGCAAAACCGGACGCTCGCTGCTCTACTACGGCGTTCCGCTAATCGCCGGAATGGCGGTAACCCACGCTTTCATTCCGCCAACGCCGGGCCCAATCGCAGTCGCAGATTTGATTAACGCCGATCTTGGCTGGGTCATTTTCTGGGGCGTGCTTTGCGGTTTGCCTGCCGCCGCTCTGGCCGGGCCGTTATTCGGCAGATATATCGCCAAACGCATTCCCGCCAAAATCCCTGATTATTTTGATGATAAAACGCAGCGTTCTTTCGAAAACATGCCCGGCTTCGGCACAATCTGCGGCGTCATCGCGCTGCCGATTTTCTTGATCGTCGCCAACACGCTTTCAGGCGCAACGCTCGCGGAGGGACACACTGTGAGAAACGTTCTCGGCTTTGTCGGTCACCCGTTTGTAGCGCTCACTTTGGCGACGCTGGCGGCGATTTTTCTGCTTGGCGTCAAGCGCGGCGTTTCGCTTGAAGAAATCAATGACCTAACAACGCGAGCGCTTGAGCCGGCAGGCATCGTCATTCTCATCACCGGGGCGGGCGGCGTTTTCAAGCAAGTTTTGATTGATTCCGGCGTTGGCGACGTGTTGGCCGATTTGATGGCTTCTTCCGCAATCCACCCGGTGCTGCTCGCCTTCGCCCTCGCCGCCGTCATTCGCATCGCCCAAGGTTCAGCAACAGTCGCTATGATTACAGCTGCGGGCGTTCTCTCCCCTATTCTCGATCGTCTTGCGCTTTCGCCGTCTGCGGTTGCGCTCATGGTCATTGCCATTGCCAGCGGCGCCACCATTCTTTCCCATGTGAACGATTCCGGTTTTTGGCTCGTCAATCGCTATCTCGGCCTCACGGAAAAGGACACCCTGCGCTCATGGACGATGGTTTCGGTAATCGTTGCGTTAGTCGGGGTGGGAACGGCTTTTATTTTTTCATTTTTTGTGATGTAATAGAATTTGCCTTGAAATTATAGCAGTTCGAATGTAATATGACGGGGAACAATACAGGAGAAAAATAATGGACGGGCACAACGGAAACTTTCATGAACTTTTGGATCGTATCGCAATAAACCCGAAAATTATGACGGGAAAACCTGTCATTCGCGGCACACGTATTCCAGTTAGGCTCGTTTTGAAAATGCTTGCTCAAGGCATGTCTGAAGATGAAATTATCGATGAATATCCCGGACTTTCAAAAGTTGATCTCAAAGCTGCCTTAGCATACGCCTCTCTTGTTTTAGAAAATGAAGAGGTTTTTCCGCTGCTCGAACAAGAAGCATAGTCATGAAGTTTCTTGTAGATGAGAGTTCGGGCAAGAGCGTAGCTAAAAGCCTAAAAAGTTTGGGGCATGATGTTATCTATGTTCATGATTGGGAAGTAGGCGCAGCTGATCCGGATATTCTTCAAAAAGCTGTTCAACAAAAACGAATCGTCGTCACCAACGACAAAGATTTCGGAGAGTTGGTTCATAGATCAGGTTTAGAACATGCCGGCGTATTACTTTTTCGCCTTCAAGATGAACAAATCGCCAATCGTAAGAGGATGATTCTGAAAGTCCTGGAAAAATGCGGGGATAAATTGCAAGGAAACTTTGTCGTCGCTACTGAACAGAAAATTCGAATAAGAACTAAGTTTTAGTATCAAGCAAACCCTGTTATTTAGAAGCAAAAGTTTTTCCCGTCCACTCTATTCTTCTCTCCTGGAGTTCAAAATGACCCAAAATCCATCTTCATCGAAGCGTAAACTTACATCTACTCGCTCCCCCTTTTTGTGGTTTTTTGCAATCTGTTTTGGCGCTTTTGCCGTTTCCGCCGAAGTCAAGCGCGTCGAAATCGAAAAGCGCGATGTCATTCTCGACGGGAAAACGTTTGGCGAGTACGGCGCTTACGAACTTCTTGAAGGTAAGATTTATTTCGAGACCGATCCTGCGAATCCCATGAATCATCGCATCGTCGATTTGCAATTGGCGCCGAGAAATGAATCGGGCATGGTCGAGTCATGGGCGAATTTCGTTGTTTTACAGCCGGTCGACCGAGAAAAATCACGGGGTGTAGCACTGGTCGAAGTGAGCAATCGCGGCGGCAAATTTTCGCCGCGCTACTACAATCGTGCGACCAGCCGCACGCTCGCGCCCGGCGATGAAGGCGCATTCGGCAACGCTCTTTTGATGCGGCAAGGCATGACGGTTATTTGGATCGGCTGGCAGTACGACGTGCCCGAACGTCCCGGCGTTTTGCGGCTACACGTACCGCGCGCTAAAAATCTTGACGGATCGCCAATCACCGGTCTCGTCCGCGCAGACTGGACGCTGGACGCGCCCGCCAAATCGTTGCACATCAGCCATCGCAACCATCTCGCGTACCCCGTTCTTGATCCGAGTGATTCCGAAAATATACTCACCGTTCGCAATGGACGCGATGCGCCAAGACAGACAATTCCACGCGAAAAATGGCGCTTTGCCAGAGAACAAGACGGTGACGTTTCGCCGGATTCAACACATATTTTTCTGGAAGGCGGGTTCCAGGAGGGCAAGATTTATGAGTTGGTGTACCGCGCCAAAGACCCGGCAGTGGTCGGGTTGGGACTCGCGGCGATTCGCGACGTCATTTCTTATGCCAAATACGATCCGGATTCTGAATTTCCCGTAAAACACGGTCTGGCGGCAGGCGTTTCGCAAACCGGACGTTTTCTGCGCATGTTTTTATACCAGGGTTTCAACACCGACGAAGCGGCACGGCAAGCGTACGACGGCCTGATGATTATCACAGCCGGAGCCGGGCGCGGCAGCTTCAACCATCGCTTCGCCCAGCCCTCGCGTGATGCGCACCGCTACTCGGCGTTTTTCTACCCGACCGATATTTTTCCGTTCACCAGCGCGGTGCAGCAAGACTCGGAAACCTGGCGTTCGGACGGCCTGCTGGCGCACATGCACAACGACGGACACGTTCCAAAAATTTTTCACATCAACTCGGGCTATGAATATTGGGGCAGGTCCGCGTCGTTGATTCATCTTTCCCCGGATGGCAAAACGGACGTCGCACCGTCTGAATATGAGCGGATTTACATGCTCGCCAGCGGGCAGCATTTCGTCGGCAGCATTCCACGCACAAGAAACGAAAAAAACGTCTATCGCGGCAACCCGCTGGACTTCAGCGTGAACTATCGCGCCTTGCTCGTTCGATTGGCCGAATGGGCGGTGGAAGGGAAAACGCCCCCGGCAAACGCTTACCCTAAAATCGCCGACGGAACGCTGGTCAACATTGAAAATGTTGATTTCCCAAAGCTCAAAAACGCCGTTTTCCCCAAAAAAATCCACACTGCGTACCGTGCGGATTACGGCGCGCGCTGGTTCGCAGGGGTCGTGGGTAATCAGCCGCCGATTCTTGGCAAAAAATTCATCCCGAAAGTTTCGCAAGTCGACAAATTCGGCAACGAAAAAACCGGCGTCCGCAACATCGAAGTCCGCGTTCCTTTGGCGACGCACACGCCATGGAATTTGCGCCATGACACTCCCGGCGGTAAGGATGAATTGACCGATTTTCGCGGCACGTTCATTCCTCTGCCAAAAGCCGATGCTGAAAAAACGCGAACCAATGATCCGCGTCAGACGATAGCGTCGCTCTATGCTAATAAAAATGAATATTTGGAAAAAGTCCGCGCCGCTGCGCAAGAGCTTGTCCGGGAAGGATTTGTGCTTGAAGAGGATGTGGCTTATTTGGCTGAACGAGCAGAGCGCTACTGGAGTTGGATGTTTGAGAAATAGTCATTTTCTCTCTGGGTGTCCATTTAGTTTCGAAACGGATTCGGCACGTCGTAGCCGGAGCGCCACTTGCCGCCGCTTTCTTTGTATTTCATAAGATTTTCCGGCTCAATTTTTTCGCGTTTGGTAAAAACGAGCGCGCCTTGAAATCCCTTCGTGCGCACAATCAAGTCTTGCACCCAAACGTGGAACCGCTCCACAAGGTTGTATGTTTTGCGATAGCCTTGATACTGTCCCTGAAAATATTTCCCTTGTTCAAGCGGCGGCAAAAGCAGCGTTTCGCGTTCGCCGTTATAAAGCCGCTGCAAGTCCCGCATCCAAACGCCGTTGATCGGATTGACCGCCGGGTATGGACTGGGCGTGCCGTGCAAAACGCGCTTTTTGGTCGGACCATTGGCGTTGGCGTACCACGGCAAATAGGCGCGGACAAAGGCCAAAAACCAGGCGTACTCTGTCGGGTCATATTTGCGCTCGCGCAAAACGATGGTCAGCTCCCGATTTTCTTCGCGTGCAAAGCGCTTCATTTCTTTCACGAATTTACGATCCGACAAGTGCGCCATCGCATCTTTAAAATCATTGAAAATTGCGTAGCATCCGTTATATTGCACCGTCCCGTGGATATAGTTCACGGCGTGCGGCATGCGCCGTTTTCGTCCCTGCGGTATTTCATCCTGAGTGACGGATTTCTGCACCATTGCCGCCAGAAACTTCCCAATACGCTCAACAATCACACGATCTTCTTCAGGCTCAGCCAAAAATCCGGTTCCCTTGCGCTTTGAAGCGTACGCAATGTTTTTGGACCACACGGCGCCTTCGCCGTCGCGCATTTCCCCGGTCACCCAACCGTGCGTTTTATCCAAAACGTTCGGCCCAAGCTTCTGAATAAACATAAACTTCAAAACGATCAATGTCTGCCAGGTCATGTGGATATTCGAATGCGTCCAGTGCCACAGCGTGCGAAAAGGATAGATGATGAGTTCCGCTAAACTCGGCTTGACCAATGAATCGGTTTTTCCAGCCATACGCTTCTCCCAAATTATCGAACGTCCGGATAGAATTTTTTCAGTTTTGTCGGATGAATTCCGAGCAGATACAACAGCAACAGAAAAGCTGAACGTAATTGCTGACGCACGGCGCCGTACTTCAAAAATCTTCTGGCGGAAACGGTGACCGCCTGACGCAGAACGACCGTTTTGCATCGTTTTTTCAGCCGCCGCCAAAAATCGACGTCTTCCATCAATGGAAAGGATTTGAAGCCGCCGATCTCTTGAAAAATTTCGGTGCGCACAAAGTAGGCGCAATCGCCGTACTGAAAAAACGAACAAGGAATGCGGCTGCAAAATGAGTAAAAACGCAGCATTGGGCGACGACTGTCAAATTTCAACCGAAAACAGCCGCCGCCGATTTCTTCCTTTTGCAGCGCATCTTGCACTAATTCGTAGGCGTTTTCGGGCAGAGCCGTATCAGCGTGCAGAAAGAGCAAAACATTTCCCGAAGCCGCGCATGCACCCGCGTTCATCTGCGGCCCTCTGCCGCGCGCAGTCGAAACGAGCTTGACGCCTGTTTCCGCGACCGCTTCCGCCGTACCGTCTGAGCTTCTGCCATCGACAACAATGAACTCAAAATTCCCAGGTAGGGATTGCACTTTTTTCAGCGTTTTTCGGATAAATTTCGCTTCATTTAAGGTGGGGATAATGATCGAAATGATGGCGTTATCATTCATTAGGAGCGCAAAATTGAAGTTCAAACGAAAAGCAATCATTGGCGTGATGGGCCCGGGCGAGGGCGCTTCGAAAGAAGATACACATATCGCGTTCGAGCTTGGAAAAGGAATCGCACGAGAAGGCTGGGTTGTTTTGTCGGGCGGAAGAAACGCCGGCGTCATGGATGCAGTCAGCCGGGGAGCAAAAACGTCTGGAGGTCTGGTCGTCGGCGTTCTGCCCGGAGAAGACGCGAAAAATATGTCGCGTTTTGTTGATATTCCAATATTGACCGGGCTGGGCAGCGCGCGTAACAACATCAACGTGCTGTCGAGCGATATTGTGATCGCGTGCGGTGCGGGTCTCGGCACAATCTCGGAAATTGCGCTTGCGTTAAAGGCCGGAAAGAAGGTTGGGCTGCTAAATTTTGACGTTTCAGCGAGGGAACTCTTCGAGCGGCATGCTCCTGAAAAAATTGAAGCGTTCAACAATGTTGAGGCAGCGCTGAAATGGGTTAAATCCGCGTTGCTCAATGATTCTCGATATTAGGTCGGCGCAAATCAAAATGCTGCCTGGATTAGAAGCATCAGTATTCGAAGCGATCATTTTTCAAAGCTTTTGAAGCCTTATTCTTTCGCCTGTTTTAAAAAGGTGTTGCCACGGCGTGTATATTTTTGTTATATACTTTATGGCACCAAAAATACTGGAACAGTGTACAGGGTTTGATTGGGATCAAGGGAATACAAACAAAAACTACCTATCCCACGATGTTACCGACAGCGAATGCGAAGAAGTATTCTTTAATCGACCTTTTATTGTTTCGAACGATGAAAAGCATTCCACCTTGGAGAATCGATATTACATTCTAGGGCGAACTGATCAGAGCCGCTTTTTGTTTATCTCCTTTGCTATAAGAAATACTTTGATTCGAGTGATCTCGGCTCGAGATATGACTAAGCGTGAAGAGAAGAAATACTATGAAAGAATTAAAAGAAATCCCTGAGTTTAAATCCGAATCAGAAGAACGCGAATTTTGGGCAAACGCCGATTCAACAGATTTTGTCCATTGGGATCGGGCTGAACGTCAAACCTTCCCGAAGTTGAAACCTTCAACGAAAACGATTTCCCTACGCTTGCCGGAATTTATGCTGAATGAGCTACGCGTTATCGCGCACAAGCGGGATGTTCCGTATCAATCTTTGATAAAAATCTTTCTCAAAGAACGCATTGATAAGGAACTCCAGCGAGTTTAAATTGAGTACAGCTTTCAGGAGACTGCCTTCAAAAAGCAGTTTGAAAGCACCCCCGGGACATTTACGGTGAAACTTCACCCCTTTCAATATGCGGTAAAAGCGCCCCTTCCACCTCCGGCGATTCCATGCAAAGCTCAATTTTGAGATTCGGCGCGCATGAGCGCAGCAAGGCGGAGATTTTCTTGAGCATCCTCACACGGACGGGACGAATGTAGCGATACTTGCCGTCACCGGCTTGCTCCATTTCGCCAAGATGAAGTTTTGAACGCGGGAATCGCCGCCGCACAATGTTGTTCAAACCGGGGGTTGCGCGGTATATGCCGAGCGAGCAATCTTGAATTCCCGCCGGATCAAGCTCGGCGAAAATGCACAAAATCATGTCTTCAAAACCATTTTCCCAATCATCAAAATAAACAATTGGATCGAAGCGAAGCCCAATCGGGTAACCCGCCTCCTGGCAGCGTTTCGCCGCGGCAATCCGTTCGTCCAGACTCGCGGTGTGAAATTCAATGTTTTTGGCGGTTGCTTGCGGCGAAAAAGTCCAGGAAACAGTGGTCTTCCCGCGATGCTCCAAATCCAGCAGATTCTCGATATTATCGCTTTTGGTGCGCAACTCGAGCCGTGCGTTTTCGAGCCGCCCGAACAATTGCACCAACGGCGCCGAGAGATTGGTGAGATGGTCAAACGCCAGCGCGTCGGAGAACTCCCCCGCGTGAAAAACCCCCGGGTGTAGTGCTGTTTTTGTCTGAAAATCTTCTGAATTTACTGTTGTTTCAACGGCGCGCAAAATGTCGTCAATATTGACAAAGATAGTCGGAATTTGATTGTCCAGATAATCGAATAAAAAACAATACTGGCAATCATAGGGGCAGCCCATGGAGTGGATGATGTAGAATTCGTTCGGGTTTTCGCGGTAAAGATCGCGATCCACCGACTTGACCAGAGCGCCGTCTTTTACCGCCAAAATGATGCCGTTTTTCTCATCCTTGAAACGCTGATTGATACTGAAACCGCGTCCGGCCTGAGTCTTCCAATCGTCAATGTAGTCGACCGCTACGTCGGCGCATTTTTCGAGAATGTCTTGCGCCGCCGGATAATCGAGCGCGCGCTTCTCGATCCGCAGCCATTTTGGTTGAAAATCCTTCAATTGTCGCCCCCCAACAATCGCCGGATTTTTTCAATTGAAGCTTGAGTTTTTCTCTCGTCAAAGGCGCGTTTCACCTCGGTCAAACTTTGATTTTGGACCAGAGTGATCGTTAATTGAAGAGCACCTGATTCAAAGTTCTTTGGCGGGCGAATCGTCATTTCGCCGTTGGAAGCAGCGGCGACGTTTTCACATTCTTGTCGAATATCACGCAGCCGTTTTTCACGTTCAGGAAACCGCAACGCTTGTACTAACGTCCAAAGTTTCCTGCCCTTTTCCTTGGGCGCGAGACTGTTGCTGGAGAGAATTTCCTGAAACTTCCTGTTCGAAACGAGTTCGCTAACGCGGGCGTCTTCGATAACGCTCAAGTCCAAAATTCGCTCGACGATAACGCGGCTTTCGCTGACCGAGAATCGGCATTTTTGCAGCACTTCGCTGAACAGTTTTTGTTGATCTTGCTTTTGCAAACGCGCGAGCAGAATGGCAGTGTGCGGAGCCAGTTCGGAATTTGCCAAAGCATTTTGGATTTCCGCAGGAAGTTCTGCAAATCCGGCAAAATCTTCCACTGCGTCAGCGGTTTTGGGAATTTCGAGTTTTTCCGCCCAGTCCTGTGCGACTTTTCTAGAATCGCCGCCGTTCGCCTGCAAAAAACTGCTTAGGAAAAACGCCTTTTCCATCGGATTTATAACGCGCGTATGGCGGTTCAATTCGAGCCAGTGCGCCTTCGATTCTTTAGAAAAAGAATCATCAGCCCGAATCGTTTGAGCAGGAATTTCTTTGCGCTCCAGTATTTTTAAGGCGGCAATTCTCTTCCAGCCGTCGACGATGAAGAACGAGTTCGGTGTTTCCTGAATAAGCGTAACCGGCTGCATAACGCCGTAATCCTGGATGGATTTAAGCAATGCGCGGCCACGGGCGTCGTCATTATCGCCGCCCCAGGAGCATGAGTATTTTCGCAGATTTTCGCGCCTGGTTTTAATCGCGGCCAGGTCAATATTTAAAAAGGATCGTTGCATTTTTAATGACAATTTGTAGCTGTTTAGCAGCGGAGCATTCGACTTTTCCCGCAATGCTTTCCAAATAACGACTAAGACGCAGGCGCGACATTCATGGCGTGGCTCAGCATTTCCCGAACTTTATCCAGCGGCAGATCGCGCAACAATTTGCCGTTGTGGGCAACGCTGACCGTGCCCCGCTCTTCTGAAATTATGATGACAAATGCGTCGGATTCTTGCGAAATGCCTAGCCCGGCGCGATGGCGGGTGCCCAATTCTTCATCCAGGTCATCGTCGTCGCTCAGCGGCAGAATGCACTTCGCAGCCTCAACAACTTCATCCTGGATAACAATCGCGCCATCGTGGAGAGGAGAGCGCGGGTTGAAAATGGAAATGAGCAATTGCGCCGAGACTTCCGCCTGCAACCGCACGCCGGTGTCGATGACGTTTTTGATCCCGGTTTTTCGGATCATCACAATCAGCCCGCCGTAGCTGTGCTTCGCCAAGGTGCCGACGGCGCGCATGATTTCATCTATCAGTTTTGGCGCAGTGACTTTAATAAAAAGTCGAACCAGCCTGTTCTGCCCCAAATGCGTCAACATGCGCCTAAGCTCCGGCTGAAAAAGCACGACAAAAGCGATCAGCCAGACGGTCTGTAAGTTTTGGAACAGCCAGCTCATGCCAACCATGTTGAACAATTGAGCGATTTGCGAAAACACGAGAATCAAGATCAAACCGACGGCCATTTGTGCAGCGCGGGAGCCTCGCAAAAAAAAGTACAGCCGGTAAAGTACAAACGAAATGACGAGGACGTCCAACAGGTCAATCAGCGTGACTTCAATAAAAAAAACTTCAAATAGCGTGAACCGTTGCGTCATCGCTGTAACTCCTGGCTTTCAACGATGACATTTCCGGCGAGCAGATCAGCGATTTGCACAACGCGCAACATTTCCTTTACGTCATGCACGCGCACAATGTGGCTGTTTCCAACGGCGGCGGCAACAAACCCGGCCGTCCCTTCTAGCCGCTCTTCCGGCGGCAACTCCAATACTTTGCCGATGAACGACTTTCTCGAAGGCCCGATCATCACGGGGCACCCCAGCCCTTTAAATTCTGAGAGCCGCTGAACAATTTCATAATTGTCCCACAACCTTTTGCCAAAGCCGAGGCCGGGGTCGATGATGATTTTTGCACGATCAACACCTCGAGAAACAGCAAAAACGATGCGCTCCTCGAAATACTCGTACAACTCGTCCATGAGGTTTTCATAGGTCGGATTGAGCTGCATGTTTCGCGGCTCGCCTTTGATGTGCATCATGATGAGCGGCGCGCCATAGTGTTTTAAGACTTCCGGCATCTGGGGGTCAAATTGTAGGCCGCTAATGTCGTTGATGATGGTAGCGCCGGCCTGAATCGCCGCTTCTGCAACGTGAGATTTGTAGGTGTCGATTGAAATGGGGACGTTGACTTCTTCCGCCAAACCTTGAATGACGGGAACGACGCGTTGTGCTTCCTCAGCTTCATCCACCGGCAAAGCGCCGGGGCGGGTCGATTCGCCGCCAACGTCAATAATATCCGCGCCGCTGGCCGCCATTGCCACCCCGCGCCGGATTGCTTGCGCCGCATCAGAAAAATTTTCCCCGCCGTCATGAAATGAATCGGGCGTCACGTTCAGCACGCCCATGATTCGCGTTGGGCCGCCAAATTTGAAGATGTAGCGTTCGTTCAGCATCTCAAACGTCCGCCGATTGACACGTTTGAGAAATCCTCGCAATTCAGTGAGAAACGCTTCTTCCTCAGCAGAATAAAATGACTGTTTCCGACTCCATTCCGTCAGCGTTTGCTCGTTGGTAAAAATATAAGCGACATTTGCATCTCGCTGCCAGCAACGAATTTGGCGTAAGGAGAGTGTCGCGAAAAACCGGGACGGTATCTCGCCGTTTTTGGCTTTAATTTTGAGCGTGGTCGTATGGTTTTTATAAAATTGCTCAAATTCATCGACGCGAGCGGCGGCGTTTTTACCAAGTTCCGCGCCAAGCAAATGTTTGGTCGGCAAGCACAGTTTTCGGATTGTATATTGGGCTGCCATAAATTGAAATTACTGCTTCTCTATCAACTTTCCAGTACTATCGATTTTCCCCAGGGACACCATGATTTCAAAAAGCTGCTGACGCGCGGATTCGGCGTAGGCGTCGTTTTCGCCGGTTTTCAAGGCGATTCTCCGACGCAAAAATACAATCGCGTCGTCGATGCGTTCTTCTTTTTGGGCGATTCTTGCGAGGTAGAGCAGGCTGTTTTTGTGTCCGCCTTTCTCAATCGCCTGCTCAAAAAAACGCGTCGCCGTTTCAAACTTCTCACTGTTAAAATAATAGACCCCGAGATTGTAAAACGCTTCCACGTAGCTCGGATCGTATTCTAAAATCGATTCGTAGGTTTCAAACATCTTTTGCGCCATACCCCGCGATACATAGATTTCACCAAGCGCAGAAAGCAACGCAACGTTCGCTGGAAACTTTTGCGTGTATTGCTCTAAAAATAGTTGCCCTGCGCGCGAATCATTCTTCTGGATGTATGAAGAAGCCAATCCGACGGCGGCTTTTATCGCAGCGGGATTACAGCGCAACGCACGCTGGTAAATCTCCGTTTCGTTTTCAAATCCTAACGGACGGTAGCGCGAAAAATGCAGTTTTGCAAGCGTCGTGAGCACGTCGCTGTTGCAAGGATCAATCGCATAGGCGCGATTCGCGTAATGCGCAGCATCATTAAATTTTTCCAGCCAGTAAAATCCTTCCGCAGCCAGACGAGCGAAACCGAGGTTTGTCGTGTCCTGCTCGCTCAATCGAGCAATGCGTTGCAAAGCGCCGCCGCTGAGACTCTCGCGTTGCTTTGGGGCCATGGCTTGAAATTCAGGGTCGTCAAAATTCAATTCGAGCCAATGCTTGATCGCGTTAGCATTTGTTGAATCTTCCGCCAGCCATGTCGTCGTTTTTTTCAGTGCAAGCTTTCGATCCTTTTTAATGCGTTCCAGTCGAATCTCGAGGGTGCGCTTATCATTGGTTTTTGAATCCGTCGCTTTCGTAAGTTCCGTTCTCCAAAATTCTGACAATTCCTGTGCAAAATTTTCAGCTACTTTCGTTGAATCCTTGCCAAATTTGAAATCGCCAGTCAAAACCGGCTCGCCCTGATTGAGCTCATAGATTGAGAAATTGAACATCGAGTTCTTTTCGTCTGGAAAGATCGTCGATACAACGCCGTAACGGAAATTCACCGCCAGCTTTTTGGTGTAAGCAAGGTTTTCAATAGAATCGGGATGAAAAGGCGCGTACATCTCCTCCGGAACTAAAAAATTGCCTTTGGGGAATTTCCGCCCGCCCAAAATTCGCACGACTTCATCCGCCGTTTCGAGACTTTGCGCTTCCAAACGATAGTTTTTGGAGGCGTCCTGATGTAAGGGCGGGAAAATAGCGATGCTCTCAGTCTGCTCCCAGCTTCTGCGAAATTCCGGCGCGACAAATTGAAAAAATATAAAAAAAAGCAGAAGTGAAACGACGACGCTCAGCGCTATCATTTTATTTCTGCTTGTAAATTTGTTCGTCGAGTAAAAATTCCAGAGAGTCAGAATTACCGCGAGCCAGAGCGCCAGAAAAAGCCAGGCGCCGCCGTTAAGCTCGAATGTCATTGCGTTTTAAATACTTTCCTGATTTTGGAAGTTTGATATTTTTCTCTATCTCTGAGCAGAAGTTATTTTCAAACTCTCTACCTGACACTTTTTTGTAAACTGCATTTTCGAGCCGTCGAAAAGCCTCGTCTTGTCATTCTGAAGGAATCCTTATTATCGCCCAGTACAGATCATGCTCAAAAGTTCAAGGGGCAGGTCAAAAAAGATGCTTCCAGCATGACAATTCCGGCCTTTTTCGCCAGTTTTAGAAGCCTATACAAAAAGTGCCAGGTAGTGAACTTTCAAAATTCTACTTCGGCTCTCAGAACAAAAAAGCTTGCCGTAATTCCCCGCCCAGCGACGGGGATAACAACAAAATTAATCTTCCTGTTTCGGCTCGGCCGCTGATTCGCCTTCCGGTTCTTGTCCCGTTTGCGTTTCAGCAACAGGTTTGGCCGCTCCGTTGACTTGTTTTTTAGGCGCCAGGTCGATGTCGTTAACCAACTGCTCAAGTTCATCTGAAGAGATGGTCTCGCGATCCAAAAGCGCTTTCGCGATGCGGTGCAGAGCGTCGATATTCTGGCTCAGAATCTTCTGTGCATTTTTCTCAGCTTGAGCGATCAGATTCTTGACTTCATCATCGATCATTTCCGCGGTGCGTTCGCTGAAATCACGGTGTTGCGCGATTTCGCGCCCGAGAAAAATCTCTTCCTGTTTTTTGCCAAAAGCCAGAGGCCCAAGCTTGTCACTCATGCCCCAGTCGCAAACCATTCTACGGGCGATGTCCGTCGCTCGATCGATATCGCTAGCTGCGCCGCTCGTTATTTCCTTCAAGATCAACCTTTCCGCCTCACGTCCGCCTAAAAGCGTCGCCAAGAGCGATGTGAGGTAGGTTCTGCTGTGACTGTGTTTTTCTTGCGGCAAATAATTGGTCACGCCAAGAGCGCGTCCGCGCGGGATGATCGTCACCTTATGAACCGGATCAGCCTCGGGGACAAATTTTGAGACGAGGGCGTGACCAGCTTCGTGATATGCGGTGAGGCGCTTCTCATTATCAGAAAGGATCATGCTCTTGCGCTCGACGCCCATGGCGATTTTGTCTTTTGCCTCTTCTAAATCGGACATATCGACAATGCGCTTGTTTTTACGCGCCGCCAAAAGCGCCGCTTCGTTAACCATGTTGGCAAGATCAGCCCCAGAAAAACCCGGCGTCGCCTTCGCTACGGTTTTGAAGTCAACGTCCCGGGAAATCGCAATGTTTTTGGTGTGAACGCGCAAAATGCCTTCTCGTCCGCGAATGTCCGGAGCGCCGACGACGATTTGACGATCAAAGCGTCCGGGACGCAAAAGCGCGCTGTCGAGAACGTCCGGCCTGTTGGTGGCGGCGATCAAAATAACGCCTTCGTTGGATTCAAAGCCGTCCATTTCTACTAGCAATTGGTTCAAAGTCTGTTCACGCTCATCATGGCCGCCGCCCAACCCGGCGCCGCGATGCCGACCGACCGCGTCAACTTCATCGATAAAAATAATGCAAGGCGCGTTTTTCTTGCCTTGCTCAAAAAGATCACGCACACGTGACGCTCCAACGCCGACGAACATTTCGACAAAGTCCGCGCCAGACATGCTGAAAAACGGTACGCCCGCTTCTCCGGCCACGGCTTTGGCGAGCAAGGTTTTTCCGGTTCCGGGAGGCCCAAGCAGAAGCGCACCTTTCGGAATGCGTCCGCCAAGTTTTTGAAATTTCTCCGGTTCTTTTAAAAATTCGATAATTTCGCGCAGTTCTTGCTTGGCTTCATCGGCTCCGGCTACGTCTTCGAACGTAACGCGCGGCTCGTTATCAGCGTGGAGTTTCGCTTTGGAGCGCCCAAAGTTGAAAATGCCTCGCGCGCCGCCTCCGCCCTGCATCCGGCGCAGAAAAAACAGCCAAATCGCAGCGAGTAAAATCCACGGCAACAGGTTCAGCAAATAAGTTCCCCAGATCGATTTTTCTTCAAAGCTGATGTTCTGAACTTGATAAGCGTCTCGCCATTCTTTCGCTTCTGAAACGGTCAGTCGATCCGGCAGAGTCGCACGCACTTTGTTGACGTTTCTTGGTCCGGCGGCTGTTTCTACGGTTTGCAGTCCTTTCAAATCTGCAACCAGCTCCGTCTCTTTGATGGTGATTTTTTCGATAAAACCGTTGTCTCTGTTGTCTTCTAACAACCGGAGAAAATTATCGAAGCTGACGGCGGCTTCTTCTTGCGAACCTTGGTTAAATTGCGTGGCAATAAAAATGGCGAACACAAAAAGCATTAGCCAAAAAAGAAGCGTCTTCGTCGCTCGCGACCATTGAAAATTCTCGTCCGAGCCTGGCTTCTTTCCTTGATTTTGCGATGAGTTGCGTTGATTGTCCATAATATATCTGTCTTACCTGATTAAGATGACGATGAACGGACTTGTGATTTTACGACGTTTCTACAGCGTAAATATCCGGCAAAGCTCTGAATTGTTGCGCGTAATCCAAACCGTATCCAATTACGAACTTGTTTGGAATTCGAAAGCCGTAATACTCACATTCATAATCGACTTGCGCCGAGTCGTTTTTGATTAATAGAGAAACGAACTTTAAAGATTTCGGCGATTGCTCCATAAGCCATTTTCTTAAAAAAAACACCGACAGGCCAGTATCGATGATATCTTCGACGACGATGACGTCGCGTCCTCGAATGTCGCAATCCGGCGCCTTATGAATTTTGACGTCGCCGGATGACTTGAGCGCGTTGGCGTAACTCGAAATCTTGAGAAAATCCACTTCCGAGTTAATGGAAAGCTCGCGCACCAAGTCAGCGTAAAAAAGAAAACTGCCGTTTAGAACACATTCTAACACCGGCGTCTTCCCGGCGTAATCTTCTGAAATCCGCTGCGCCAGTTCTTCTACTTTTGCGGCGATCTCCGCACGCGTCAGAATAATATTTCCGGGGTCGTTGGTGCAACGCTTGATTTGTTCAATCACAGGCGGCGTTCCTTGATTTCCAGTTGTAGAAGGGATTTCGTTTGACGGGTAACCTTGAATCTTTCGTCTATCCGATGGCCGACGATCCAAACGATCCCGGCGTCACACTCTAAAATCGGAATTTCCTTTTTGCGGTGTTGAGGAACTTTGTTGTCTGTAAAAAAATCACTCACCTTTTTGCCGCCGCCCGCGCCTAAGGGAAAAAAACGATCCCCGGCTGCAAAATTGCGCAATCGAATCCGTCCTGTGACTTTGTCAGCGTCAACAAATTGCTTGAGATGCGTCGTATTCTTGGTGAAATCGATCTTTTGGGCGGGAATGCGGAGGCACAAAAATGATCGGCGTTCATCAAGCGCAGTCTCAGCATCGAAATCACACTCCAGATTCAGTTCTCGGGCGTCTCGATTCCGAATGACAACCCCGTCATGATCGATTAAAAGCTCACATGGCGGCGCGAGATAAACGCGTTTGCCGACGCGGCCGTCGGCGATCAAGGCGTCTGCACGCGACAATATTGAATAATTCAAATAAATTCGCCGCTTGGAAAGCACTTCTAAACTGTGACGAATAATGTACTTTCGAAGCACGCCAAAATAGGTCGAAATTCGTTCAATATCAAGAACAATTTTGTTCTCCGATTGCTCAAGAATCAAGTCATCAAAAGCGTTTTCAGCCTGCATTTGCAAAAGCAATTCAGTTTCCTGAGCGGCTTGCGAAAAGCGGTGTAATGCATTCTGAGCGGCGGGGTTTAATTCGTTTTCAAGAACTGGAAAAATGACGCGTCGAATTCGATTACGCGTGAAATCCAGGCTCGTGTTGGTCTCGTCAATGCGATACTCCACGTCATTATTGTGCAAGAATTCTAAAACATCATTTTTAGCTATATCCAACAGCGGACGGACGCGTTTTTGATAGCGGTACGGAATTCCCGCAGCGCCGCGTAAGCCGCCGCCGCGAACGATGTTGTGAAAAACCGTCTCGGCCTGGTCGTTCAAGGTATGTCCAAAAGCGATGAAATCCGATCCCGTTTCCTTTGCAAGCGCTTCAAGAGCTTCATGCCGCAAATCGCGAGCGGCTGTTTCAAGACTCAACTGACACTCACGCATATAGCTGTTCACATCGATTTTCTTTAGAAAAAACGGAAATTTGAGAGAATTCGCCAGCCTTTGACAGAACTGTGCGTCTTCCTCGCTGTCATCCCTAAGGTTATGGTCAATATGAGCAATGCTTGGTTCAATATCCAAAGCGCGCATTGAAAGATACGTCAGGTGAGATAAACACACCGAATCCGGCCCGCCCGACACGGCCAGCAAAATTTTCCCGCCCCGAACGTCGCATTTTTCCGATGCGGTTTCCAGAAAGACGCGCAGTATTTTGCCTGCATTTTTGTATTGCGCCGCCGCCGCTTCGACGGCTTCACGATGCTCCGAGTTCATTCTGCGATTCGTTTTAACTGTGTTGATATTCTGACTGCAAAGTAACATTCTTTCGAAAGCAATTCAAAGAAGAAGTTATTTTACGGAGTTAAGCATGAAGACTTTGCTAACGTTTCTCGCAATTTGCGGCGTTCTCTTCTCAATCGGCTTTATGACGCCGACGGCATACCAACAGAATGGGATCACCGTTTCCAAGGTTACGGACAATATTTATATGCTGCAAGGTCGCGGCGGCAATATCGGCGTTTGCACCGGAAAAGATGGCGTTTTGATGATCGACGACAAATTCGCAAATCTTGCTGAACAGATTAAATCAGCAGTGGCGAGCGTACATTCCGGCGATATCAAATATTTAATCAACACGCATTATCACGGCGATCACACCGGCGGCAACGAATACTTCGGCAAGATTTCGACAATAGTCGCGCACGACAACGTCAGAAAGCGATTGCAAGATCCAAATGCACGCGGCGGCGCCAAGCCTGAAGGCGCGTGGCCGGTCATCACGTTTAACGATGCGATGACATTTCATTTCAACGGCGAAGAAATCCAGGTCATGCACTATCCCAACGGCCACACGGACGGCGACGCCGTGATTTTTTTCAAAACGTCAAACGTCGTTCACATGGGCGATGATTTTTTCGTGAATCGCTTTCCGTACGTCGATCTAAACGCCGGCGGCAGCGTGCAAGGCCTGACGAAAAACATCGAGAGCGTCATTTCCGCAATCTCAAGCGAGACAAAAATTATCCCCGGGCATGGGCCGTTGGCCACAATTGAAGATTTAAAGAAATATCACGGGATGCTCGCGGAAACTTCTGAGATGATCGCAAAAAGCAAACAGGCGGGAAAAACTTTGGAGGAGATTAAATCGGCGGGACTCCCCTCAAAATGGGAAAGCTGGGGCTCCGGCTTTATCAATACCGAACGCTGGATTGAAACCGTTTTTAACAGTTTGGATTGAAAGAAGAACTTCGGCGGCTAAAAATGCCAATTTAGCCGCCGAAAAATCTTTCATACTATCGTTTTTCCATCGGAACAAAATCGCGGACGTCTGAGCCAAGATAGAGTTGGCGCGGACGTGAAATGCGCTGTTCCTTGTCGTCCATATTTTCTTCCCACTGCGCCAGCCAGCCAGGCATCCGACCAATAGCGAACAGCACGGTGAACATCTCCGAAGGAATTCCCATCGCTTCGTAAATAATTCCCGAATAAAAATCGACGTTCGGATAAAGCTTGCGACTGATGAAATAGTCGTCTTCCAAAGCAATCCTTTCCAGTTCCAGCGCAATATCCAGCAACGGACTTCTGCCGGTCACTTCAAAAACTTGATCGGCGACTTGCTTAATAATGGTTGCACGCGGATCGTAATTTTTGTAAACACGGTGCCCAAAACCCATCAGACGCATTTCACCGTTTTTCACACGTTTAACATGCTCGGCGACGTTTTCCACGGAGCCAATCTGGCGGAGCATATTTAGCACTTTCTCGTTGGCGCCGCCATGAAGCGGTCCATAAAGCGCCGCCGCCGCCGCTGCAGCCGAAGCGTAGGGATCAGCTTCTGAACTGCTAACCACGCGCATTGCCGCCGTGCCGCAATTTTGTTCGTGATCGGCGTGCAAAATAAACAAAACGTCCAAAGCCTTTTCTAAAATTGGATTGACCTTGTACTGTTGCTCGGTCATCTTGAACATCATGCTCAAAAAATTGCCGGTATAGCTAAGATCATTGTTAGGATAAACAAAAGGCAGACCGAGCATGTGGCGGTAAATGTGCGCCGCAATTGTGGGCGCCTTACTTATCAAACGTGTGATTTGTAAACATCGCACTTCGGGATCGCGAACTTTTTTCGACTCAGGATAAAAAGTGGAAAGCGCGGCTAACAAGCTGACGAACATGCCCATCGGGTGTGCATCATAGCGGAAACTTTCAATAATTTTCTTGGCGTTTTCATGAACAAGGGTTCTGCGAGTCACTTCACCCACCCATTTGTCCAAAGCGCTTTGGCTTGGCAACTCGCCGTCTAACAGAAGATAAGCGGTTTCCAAAAATGACGACTGCTCCGCGACTTGCTCGATCGGATAGCCGCGATAACGTAAAATGCCTATATCGCCGTCAATATATGTAATCGTGCTTTTTGTTGAAGCAGTGTTGACAAATCCGGGATCGTAACTCAAAGTGCCGAATTCATCCTCAGTAACTTTAATGCCTCGCAGGGCCATAGCGCGGATGGATTCATTTTCAATTGGAACCGTGTATGATTTCCCGGTTCGATTATCCGTTATGGTCAGCGTATTCTCACTCATGGAGTCTCCTTTCTACAAAAAATATATCTGAACTTAGGTTGGTCGCAAAACGGCGTTCACGCGGGTCAAATGCAGAATTTTGGTGCGTCTTCAGAGGTGTAATACGTTCATCGATTGACAAGTCGTGAATATAATAATTCTGTGCAAAAACTAAAGAGAAATTAAGGTTAATCCCGTTCAAAATGCTGCATCTTTTCTTCGAGAACTCCCGCGAGCCTGTCGGCGGCGACGCGTGTTTGTTCCATCGAATCGCGCTCACGCAAGGTCACGGTTTGATCTTCCAGCGTTTGGTGATCGACCGTTATGCCGAAAGGCGTTCCCGCTTCGTCCATTCTGCGGTAGCGCCTGCCGATGGCCCCGCCTTCGTCGTAGAAAACCTGAAATTTTTTGCTTAAATCACTCTGGATTTTGCGCGCAACATCCGGCAAACCTTGCTTTCTAAGCAGCGGGAAAATACCGGCCTTAATCGGCGCAATTTTCGGCGAGAGATGAAGCACGGTGCGCGAATCTTTTTCCAGTTCCTGCTCTTCATAAGCGTCGACAAGGCAGGTCAAAAGCGTGCGGTCGCAACCGGCGGAAGTCTCGACAATATAAGGCGTGTAACGCCTGTTCTCAGACTGATCGAAATAGCTCAAATCCTTTTTGCTGTACTCAGCGTGGCGGCTGAGATCAAAATCCGTCCGATTGTGAATGCCTTCCAATTCTTGCCAGCCAAATGGAAATTCGTACTCGATATCAAAGGCGGTCTTGGCATAATGCGCCAGCTCGCCATGGTCGTGTTCGTGGAAGCGCAGTTTCGATTTTCGAATGCCGATACTTTGATGCCACTGCAACCGCAACTCCTTCCAGTGCTCAAACCACTGCTCGTCTTCCTCCGGCTTAACGAAAAACTGCATTTCCATCTGCTCAAATTCGCGCGTGCGAAAGATGAAATTCCCCGGCGTAATTTCATTGCGAAATGCTTTGCCAATTTGGGCGATGCCAAACGGCACTTTCTGGCGGGCGGAGTTCATAACATTGATGTAATTTACATAAATCCCCTGCGCCGTTTCCGGGCGCATATAAACGACCGCCGCGTCTTCTTCAACCGGTCCCATGAACGTTTTAAACATCAGGTTGAACTGACGGGGCTCGGTCAATGTACCCGGCTCTTTTGCGTCCGGCCCAACTATTCTGCCGTACTCCGCGACGTCAATTTCCGGCATTTGAACGGTTTCGAAATCGGCGGCGTTGGCGCGCGCCTTTTTTAGTTTTTTGGCAATGGCTCCCGGCTCATTTTCTTTATAGGCGTACATCAAACCTTCGCCGGATTTCGGGACGTAGACCATGAGCTGATCTTCGCGATACCTGTTTTTCGTCACGCGGCAATCGATCATCGGATCGGTGAAGCCGCCCACATGCCCGGAGGCTTCCCAAACGCGCGGATGCATCAAAATGGAAGCGTCGAGACCTTCGATGTCATCACGCTCCGTGACCATCGAACGCCACCAGGCTTCCTTGATATTGCGTTTTAATTCCACGCCTAACGGGCCGTAGTCATAACAGGAATTAATCCCGCCGTAAATCTCGCTTGATTGAAAAATGAACCCCCGCCGTTTGGCAAGGGAAACGATTTTTTCCATCGTCGTCTGTTCTTTCGCCATTATTTCTCCTAATCGTTTATAATCGCCAAATCGTCTGCACAGTCAAGGACAGCTCGCCTGTCATTCAGAAGGAATCCATGTTATCGAGCGCTCGATAACATGGATTCCTTCTGAAT
>CAXHAT010000133.1:0-23022 GCA_964014485.1 uncultured Deferribacteres bacterium | reverse complement strand
TAAAATAAATAGGCTTACGGAGAACAGAAGTTTACAACACCGGGACAGTAGTGAACTAGACTGCAAAAACAATCACAAAAGTAGTTTTTGGGCATTTTGCCTGTTCCATTTAAGAAGGCACATTGATCTCGGCCCCGCTGTTCTAAACAATTTAGAAAAATGGAAACTTCACAATTATAATTCGGCATAACCATGAAAAAGCGTTTCTCTAAACTCACGCCAATTTTATTACTCGCCGCTTTGGGCTGTCAGCAAGAGCCGCACGGCTTGCCTGCCGAGGCGGTTCGCAGTCTGGCGAATGAATTGTACAACCAGCAATTGTTCGAGCAGAGCATCGCCGAGTACGACCGTTATTTGAACAATTACAAGCTGCCGCCAGAAGAACAGGCCAACATCAGTTTCAACATCGGCAATATCTATTTTGACCGCGTGAAGGACTATGAAAACGCGCTGGCCTACTACATTCGCGTCAAACACTTCCACCCGGAGAGCGACATTGTCGACGAGTCTGAGAAACGCATCATCGAATGTCTCGAACGTCTCCAGCGCAGCACTGACGCGAAGCAAGCATTGGACGAAGCGACGACGTTGAACGAAGACGCCGTGCGAAAAAAACGTCCTGGTGAAATCATCGCGGAGATCGGCGACCGCCAAATCACCACCGGCGACCTCGATTACGAGATGAGCCAACTGCCGCCATTCATGATGTCGCAAATCAAGGATCGATCACAGAAAGTCGAATTTCTCAAGCAGATGATCGCGACGGATTTGCTCTACAACACCGCGAAACGCAAAGGCCTGGATCGCAACGAGGAAGTGATCGAGTCAGCGTTTATCGCCAAGAAAAACGTGATGGTGCAGAAGCTTTTGCAGGAAGAATTGGCGCAGAGCGCGGGCTACGAGGAAGAAGATTTGGAGATTTACTACCAGGCCAACATCGAAAAATACAGCGTGAGCGACGATTCGACCGGCGTTTCAAATCCGCAGCCGTTTGAAGAAGTGCGCTCGCAAGTGACGCAAGACTACATCCGCGCCAAACAACAGCGCGCCTACGAAAGACTCATCGACAGAATGATGCGCGCTGAAAATGTCAAGGTTTATGATGATAAGATTCAATGATTTGATTCTCTCGTTCCAATGCTTTGCGTTGGAATGCAGGCTTAGACGCTTCGCGTCGATTCATATAAAAAGAGTTTCTAATCCAGAAATGGACGCAAAGCGTCCGGGGCTGCATTACCACGCAAAGCGTGGTAACGAGAAAGCGTGGTCGCCTGGCAGCGTAGCGCAGACATCCTTGTCTGCGTGTCAAAGATCTTCCAAGAACTCGCAGACAAGGATGTCTGCGTTACGTTTGGGGCTTTTTTTAAGCGCATGTTTCTTCTTAACAAATCCCGCTTTTTCTCAAGAAGAAACCGCCCTCAGCGTTTCATCGGAAGTTGACAGAAGCACGATCAAGATTGGCGACGTTATCGAATATCGCGTCAAGGTTTTGCACGGCGAGAAAGTGCAGATTTCGTGGCCGTCGTTAGGGAGCAATCTCGGCGCTTTTGAGATTCGTGATTATAGCCTGGCAGAGCCGCTGAAATTGGACAGCGGCATTGAAGAAGTCGTCAAATATTCGATCTCAACATTCGACACCGGCGCGTTCATTATCCCGCCGCTCATTATCGATTATTTTGTCGAAGGCGACACGGCCAGTCAGCGTATCCAGACTGATCCGATTGAAATCTATGTCGAATCCGTGAAGCCGAGCGAAGAAGGCGATCTGCGCGGCCTGAAAGCGCAAGCCGTGATTGAGCGCGACTGGATAACTATAGGTTTTTATATCGCTTTCGCTGTGCTAGGGCTGACGCTCATCGGGCTGGCGATTTGGTATTATCGCGCGAAAAAGCGTGGTCAGGGCATGTTTGAAAAAGCGCCTCCGCCGCCGCGTCCGGCGCACGAGTTGGCGTTTGAAGCGTTGGCAAAATTGCGCGAAGAGAAGCTTTTTGCAGACGGCAGGGTGGAAGAATATTTTGTGCGACTCTCCGAAATCATCCGCACTTATATTTCGCGACGTTTTCACATTCCCGCGTTGGAGTTGACGACTTACGAAGTGATGGACATGCTCGCGCAAGAACCGGTTTTGCGGAAACATTCGGACATTCTTGAAGAAATGCTCAGCGTAAGCGATTTGGCGAAATTCGCGCGCTATGATTCGGCGGAAGAAGAGGCGGAAACGGTGATGCAAAAAGCGTTTACTCTGGTCGACTTGACCAAGCCTGTCGCGACTCCCGTTGAAAATCAGCCGCACGATGACGCATCGTCTGATGAGAATGAGCTTGAAACGCCGAACCCTGAAAAACAAACCGAAGAAAAGGGAGTTCCCGCCTGATGATGCGTTTTGCTTACCCGGAATTTCTCATTCTTCTCGCCTTCATTCCGTTGATCGCTTTTTGGCATTTTAAGAAAAGGAAGCGTCGCGTTACGACGTTGCGCTACTCAAACGTTGGGTTGTTTCAAACAACGAAGGCGCCTTTGAGCCAGCGTCTGCGACAAGGACTTTTCTTTCTGCGGCTCCTGGTTTTGACGCTCGTCATCTTTGCACTGGCGCGTCCGCAGAGCGGGCATACAGAGGAAGAAGTGATTACTGAGGGCGTGGACATTATTCTGGCGCTCGACACTTCAAGCAGCATGCTCGCGGAAGATTTCAAACCGAAAAATCGGATTCAGGCGGCAAAGGGCGTGGCGGCGGATTTTATCAAGGGCCGCAATAATGACCGTATCGGCATGGTCGTTTTTGCCGCCAAAAGTTTTACCCAGTGCCCGCTAACGCTGGATTACGGCATCCTGCTCGGATTTATGAAAGACATCGACGTGGGCATGATCGAAGACGGCACGGCCATCGGCCTGGCGATTGCGAACGCGACCAACCGTTTGCGTGAAAGCGAGGCCAAGAGCAAGGTGGTGATTTTGCTCACGGACGGCCGCAGCAATCGCGGCGAGATCGATCCGGTTACGGCGGCGAAAGTGGCGAAAGCGATGGGCGTGCGCGTTTACACCGTTGGCGTTGGCACGCACGGCGAGGCGCTCTACCCGGTGGATGATCCGTTTTTTGGCAAACGTTACGTGCGCATGCCGGTTGACATCGATGAAGACGTTTTGAATGAAGTCGCGGACATCACCAGCGGCCAGTATTTCCGCGCCACCGATGCGCAGAGCTTGCGCGGTATTTTTGAGCAGATCGACCAGCTTGAAAAAACGAAAATCGAGGTGAAAGAATACACCCGATTCAGCGAAATTTTCGTCTCATGGTTGTGGCCGGCGCTGGCGGTATTGCTGCTGGAAATTGTGCTATCGAATACAAAGTTTAGGAAGATTCCGTGAGGTTTAGCTTTAAAGCCAATCCAACAATTCACTACCTGCCACTTTTTATACCACTCCTTCGGAGTTTGATCGAGATGATTTGGTTCGGTTTTTTCTATAATCATTCCACCCCTGTCGGGGTTTTTCTCGCAGAAGAACCCCGACAGGGGTGGAATGATTATAGAAAATGCGCGAAAATCCTTTCCCTGAAACCCCGAAAGGGGTGACATAAACTTACAGCAGGAAAAAGTGTCAGGTAGTGAACCCAACAAGTGTGACGCTATGATAAGCTCATTGGAAGTGACCAACTTTCGGGGGATCAAGTCACTCGAAATTGATGATTTTAGACCGCTGAATTTGTTTTACGGCGAAAACAATTGCGGGAAAACGTCGATCCTGGAGGCGCTTTTTTTGACGTTGGGGATGTCAAATCCCAAGATATTGTTTGCCTTAAACCAACTCAGAAATCTTATTTTTTCTGAAGCAGACGATTTCAGATTCTTTTTTTATAAACTGGATTATAATAATCGAATTTCCGCGAAACTGAACACTGCCGGGGGTTTAACGCGTTCAGTATCTATCTCACCTCTTGATACAACACTTCATATTCAAAAAAACATTCAGGAAGTGCGACAGGGCGGCGTGAATAAATTTGATCTCGGTCTCTCGACACAACAAGATTTAGTTAGTGGATTGAAGTTCGCGTTTTCTCTCAGAAAGAACGGCAGGAAAACACAGAAGGATTATTCACTTGAAATAACCTTCGAAAACGGGGAACTCAAGGTCAAGCCATCAAAGAATTATAAAGAAGAATTGATCGCGGTTTTTCTTTCTACCGGCACGGCGCACGTGGGGCTGCCTGACAGATTAGACAAGGTTCTTCAAAGAAAACTTAAAACAAGGTTACTGAAGCCTTTACAGAAGCTCGAACCGCTTTTACAAGACATTACGCTGGGTTCGAACGGAATGATATACGTCGATTTGGGAGAAAGCTTTGATCGACTTTTACCCCTGAATATCCTGGGAGACGGCGCGGTCAGGTTGTTATCTATTCTCACCGCTATCGTTTATAATAAAAACAGCGTTATTCTTATTGATGAAATCGAAAACGGCTTTCATTATTCGTCGCTCGAAGAATTGTGGAAAAGCATTCTTCTCACCGCGAAGGAGAATGCCGTGCAGGTTTTCGCGACCTCGCACAGCAGCGAGGCTTTGGCGCATCTGACAAACGTTCTTTCACAGCCGGATTTTCGGGATTTTAAAGACGACGTTCACAGCTACACGATCCGCAAGCTCCGGAGAGACCTTGTTAAGGCGTATCCTTATGATTTTCAACAAATTGAACATTTGTTTGAACACGGTGTGGAAGTTCGTTAGATGCAGGGGAAAATCCGATTATTCGTTGAAGGCGACGCCGATAAAAAGTTTCTTTCGGATTATATTCAATTTAAGTACGGCCTTGCTGTTGGCCGGGAATATGATCTGATTGCAACAGGATGAAAAGATAAGCTCAAGTTGTACATAAACAAGTTTACAGAAAATACTGACGGCGGCGGAACCAATCTTGTCATTTTCGATGCGGACGATGAGCCGAAAAATCGACGCGAAGAGATTCTCAAAAGTAAAGCGGAAGAGAAGCTGAATTTTGAGCTGTTCTTGTTCCCGGATAACAAAAACGCCGGTGAACTGGAAGACCTGCTCTGCCAAATAATCAACGCACAGCATCAAATGATTTTCGATTGTTTTGACACTTATCAAGGCTGCCTTAAAAAGAATCCGCGTTACACCGTCCCCGATATGAAGACGAAGATTTTTGCCTATCTTGGAGCGTTACTGCCGAAACGAGAGAACGATTTCGCGAAGGAGAAAAAACGCGATTATTCCAAGATCGATCATTGGGATTTGGAAAACCCGGCGATGCTCCCGTTACGACAATTTCTCGATCAATATTTTAAAGGAATTCAGAAAAGCTCTTAATCATGGTCAGATTTGCGAATCCGGATATTCTCTACCTGCTCTTTTTGATTCCCGTGGGAATCGCGTTTTATGTTTTCGTGTTCCGCTGGAAATCGAAGGCGATGGAGCGCTTTGGCAACGTTGAGCTTCTGCAAAAATTGACGCTTGGTGTGAGTCGGCGACGGCAGATTTTGAAAGCCGGTTTTTTGTTGGCTTCGATTGCATTTTTTATCCTTGCACTGGCGCGCCCGCAAATCGGCACCAAGCTGGAAGAAGTACAGCGCGAAGGCGTAGATATCGTCGTCGCTGTGGATGTGTCGCTCTCGATGTTCGCCAAGGATGTGCCGCCCTCACGGTTAGAAAAGGCCAAGCACGAGGTCTCATCGCTGCTGAAAGAACTACGCGGCGACCGGATCGGTATTGTGGCGTTCGCCGGAGACGCTTTCTTGCACTGTCCGATGACGCTGGATTACGGCGCGGCGCGGCTTTTTTTGGAAAGCCTTGAACCCGGCATTATTCCTGAACCCGGTACCGCCATCGACCGCGCGCTCGAAGTTTCGATGAACGCCTTCATTTCCGAGGAGCGCAAACACAAGGTATTGATTTTGATGACGGACGGCGAAAATCACGGCGGCGAACTCGATCCGCTGGTTGAACGCGCCGAAACGGAAGGGGTCGTCATTTATACGGTCGGCGTTGGCTCGCCGGAGGGCGTGCCGATTCCCGTTTTTGATAACGCCGGACGGCAAACCGGATTCAAGAAAGACCGAAGCGGCGAAGTGGTTTTGACAAAACTTGACGAATTGAGCTTACGCAAAATCGCACTCAACACCGGCGGCAAATTCTATCGCGCCAGCGGAACCGAGCAAGAGCTGAAGCTGATTTACGAAGATATTTCACAGATGGAAAAAAAAGAACTCGGCGCCGTTCGTTTTTCGCAATATGAAGACCGTTTCCAGTACTTTCTCATCATCGCGCTGGCTTTCCTGATTCTCGAAATGCTCATCTCCGAACGCCGGAAGGTGGATGAGTCGTGGAAGGGACGGTTTGCTTGATTTTTGGAACGGATGTTTCAACGCAAAGGGCGCTGAAACGCGGAGTTTTCGCAGAGTTTTTTTGACTTGTTCCCGTTTTGTCAGTCAGGAGGAATCTATTTTGCCTAACCCTGCGAGGTAGAGAAAAAGTTATGATCTGTGAACTTTGCGGCAAGCCCAATGCGCTTATTAGAAAAATAACGGAAGCTCATAGGAAAGGGAGAGAGTTGCTGGTCATCGAAGATATTCCCATGGTGAGTTGCTCTGTGTGTGGCGAGAGTTATTTTACAGCAGAGACGTTGCATGAAGTTGAACGTATCAAACTGCATCGTAAAAGCTTCGCGGCGGCAAAATCAGTGGACGTCGCGGCTTTTGTATGAGAGATTTAGCCATTCTACTTTAATTGATGAGGTTTTGAAATGGCGATTAACATAACTTTACCGAAAACGCTGGAATCTCAACTCCAGGATCAAGCGAACGCAAGCAAGCTTTCGTTGCAAGAGATGGTCATTGAGATATTGACCCGCGCGCTCGCGGCGGAAGACGATTACCCAACGCCGGAACAAGTTGTCGCGGAAATCCAGGCGACTCCCAAAAATCCAAACAGCTTTCGACCGGCGAGCGGCTCGTTAGCGGACGCTTTGCGTAACGCGCCGGAAGACCCGGACTTTGATTTGGACACGTGGAATCGGGAATGGGCGGCGGTTGAGCAGGAAATGAAGACAACGGCGCTCGCGAACGCAATCGCCGAGGGGCGTGGTTAAGCAAAAAATGAAAGACAAAGATTTGACAAACGAATTTCCATCACTCAAACTCGATAAAACCGTTTTTTCCGTGACTTCGCGTTTTGATGATGATGACGAAAAAGCGTATTGGCGTTCGCGCACGCCGCACGAACGGCTGTTGCACATGGAAGTTCTACGGCGGATCAATTATGGCGATAAAGCTACCGAGCGACTTCAAAAAGTTCTTGAAATTGTTGAATCCCATGGGTTGAGTGATAGTCATCAGAATAGAATTCTATTTTAAAAAGATGTACCGGTTTAAATGAGCATTATGATACTTGACAGAATCGTTTCAATATAATCGATACCATGGATATTACTATACAGGCTGCGTTAGTTACAGGTTTACTTGGTATAGTTGGAGTATTCCTACATCATTGGCTTGGGAGACGGTCTGGTTTTCAACGGGTATATTTACCGCAAAATCAGGTTAGACTGAATGCTATCCAAGGTTTGTGGGAAGGAAAAGGGCGAGATGTTGATGTACCTGATACGAAGAAACGTAGTTATACTTATAAAGTGAAGTTTAGCCGTTCGTTTGGTAAGATACGTGGTGATCTTGAAGTCTGGAGTAAAAATATAGGTTATCATGGGCATTTTGCTCTTATCGGCGGCTTTTACGATTCGACATTTTTGAAATTTGAATATAACCATAAGAACAAAAATATACAGCAGTTTGGTATTTTCTTTCTAAAGTTGTCCCCAGATGCGCGATCCTTGAATGGTAAATTTGTAGGTTTTGGGACTAGTAGACAAGATATAGTTGAGGGGTTTGTCAAGTGGGAAAAAATACAAGGCGACGAAATCAGCAGTTAAAATGACAAATACTGTTATAGTACAAAAACCAGTTCAGCCAAAACGATATGTTATGCAAAAAAGATTTTCTGAATTGTTGATCCTCATAAGCTTGAGCTTCAGCTTGCTTACAGAAACGAACGTTTTTGCCCAAAACAACGGACGCGACAAGGTTCTCGAAGGGAACAAACTTTTCGAAGAAGGCAAGTTCGATGCGGCGAATAATGCGTATCGTGACGCGCAGTTGAGCAATCCCGCTTCGCCGCTGATCGATTACAATATCGCGAACACGCTTTATGAAAAGAAGAATTATGAAGAAGCGCTGAAATCGTATGACAAGGCGCTGAAAGGCGCGGATGACGCTTCTTTTCAAAGTGAGATTTATTACAACAAGGGCAACTGCCTGTTCCGGCTCAACAAACTGCCCGAGAGCATTTTGGCCTACAAAGACGCGCTCAAGCTCAATCCTGATGATGAAGACGCGAAGTATAATCTCGAATTCGTGCGTTCGAAATTGAAGGAAAACGCGGATCAGCAAGAGCAGGATCAAAATCAGCAACAGCAAGAGAAGAAAGTCGAGCCGTCGGAGTATGCGAAAAAGCTAAAAGCACAGGCCGAGGCATTCGTGGCGCAACGGGAGTACAAACGCGCGCATGACTTAATGCAGGCCGGTCTCAAAGTCGACGAGACTGTCGCGGCGTTTCAGGATTTCATGACCCGGATTCAGAGTATTGTCGAAATCGAGACGGGAGGCGCGAAGCAATGAAAAAGGTGTTTGGATTAATGGAATGTTGGATTAATGGATTGCTGGATCGTTGGAATTTTACTTCCCTGCACTCTATTAATCCAACATTTCGTAGTAGGGGTTTAAGTTCTCGTTTGGCGCTTCAATGCGCGGCAGTACTTGTTGCGATGATGCTGATTACTGGTGTTGCGCATTCGAGGCAAGCGCAAGTTGAGACGTTCTTCCACAATGCGGCGAATTTTTATATTAACGGCAAGTACGCTGACGCGGTGCGGGAAATCGAAGCCGGGCTCGAGGCGCATCCCAATGATGAGAAGCTGCAAAAGCTTTTGGAAAAGATTTTAGAAGAACAGCAGCAGCAACAAGAACAACAGCAAGAAAGTCAGGATCAGCAGGAACAAGAGCAAGAACAGGAAGAACAAGAGGAGCAGGAACAACAAGAGCAGCCGGAACAGCAAGAAGGCCAGCAAGATCAGCAGCAGCCTGAAGAAGAGCAGCAACAGGAACAACAAGCGGCGAATCCGGAAGAAATTTCGAAGGAAGAAGCGGAGCGCTTGTTGAACGCGCTGCAGGGTCAGGAACAGGATTTACAAAAGAAGCGCAAGAAGAAAGGCAAAGGCCGCCCACGCTCAGCGAAGGATTGGTAATTGACAACGAAAAAATACTTGAATGAACACATCACGACTCTTTAAAATTATATTTTTACTCGCATTTCCGTTCACCGGCTTCACGCAGGATTTGCAGATTAACGTCACCGTCGACCGGACGCAAATCGGTTTGAATCGGCAGTTTCAGCTCAATGTCGAATTGACCGGCGGCGATGCGAATTCGGTTGATAACGTTACGCTTCCGAACATGGAGGCGTTTGCTGTTTTTGGAGGCAGCAGTTCGCAAACAAATTTGCAGATCGCCAACGGGCAAAGAACCATGAGCAAGACGTTGGTTTATTATTTCACTTCAACCAAGCTTGGAAAATTTACCATCGGCTCGGTGGTTGCCAATTTTGAAGGGAAAGAATATAAGAGCCAGCCGATTGCCGTTGAAATCATAAAGGCTCCGGCGGGAACGTCGCAGACCGGCGGGCGCGGCCGTTCACGCAGCGCGCAGCAACAGGATTTGGCGGAAAGTCTGTTTTTCAAGGCCGTGCCGAACAAACGCAAAGTTTATCAGGGCGAGCCGGTCGTCGTCGAATATAAATTGTACATGCGCGTCCAGGTTACGAATTATGCGTTCACCAATCAGCCGAATTACGGCGATTTCTGGTCGGAAGAGTTTCCGGGCTTTGATCAACCGAAAATGTACAATGAGACGATTGACGGTGTGACTTGGCGTGTAGCGACGTTGAAAAAAATCGCACTTTTCCCAACGAGCGCCGGCAAAAAGCAGATTCCGGCGCAAGGGTTGGAAGCAAGTGTGCGGGTCAAAGAACGACGCAGCAGACGGGACTTGTTGGATTCGTTTTTCGACGACCCGTTTTTTGGCCGCAACGTTACCCACCGCATGACTGCCGAAGCTATCGATATTGAAGTTTCTCCGCTGCCCGCGAATAAGCCAAAAGATTTTTCCGGTCTCGTCGGCGAGTTTTCATTGAAGGGAACCGTTGATCGTACAAGTTCCGAAACGAATGAGCCCGTGACTTTGAAGGTTACCGTCAGCGGCGACGGCAATATTCGCGTGCTTTCCCCGCCGAAGATCAATTTCCCCGACGCGTTCGAAGTGTATGATCCAAAATCGAGCGAGAAGATCAATCGCGCCGGCAATAAGGTCAGCGGGTCAAAGACCTTTGAATATTTATTGATTCCGCGCAGAGCCGGAGAGTTTACGATTCCCGCCGTTGCGCTTTCATATTTCGATACCAAGGATCAAAAATATGCGCAGCTTTCGACGAAGCCGGTCACGCTGAATATTTCTCGCGGCGCAAAAGTGGCGGCTGATCTTGGCAACGGCCTTTCGAAGGAAGAGGTGCGAATGGTCGGCCAGGATATCCGGTTTATCGAGAAAACGCCGGGCGTTTTTGTTGATGTGAACCGTACCATTTTTCGCGAAGCCGGTTTTTGGGCGATGTTGATTTTGCCATTGCTGGTGCTTGCGGGCGGGGTCGCCTACCGAAATCGCAGCGACCACATGACTTCGAATGTTGCTTACGCACGCAGCAAAAAGGCGCAGAAAATCGCTCAAAAGCAACTCAAAGATGCGAAGCAAGCGAAGGACAGCGGTGACGTCTCGAGATTCTACACAGAAGCCGCAAATGCGTTGACGAAATTTATTGGCAACAAGCTCAACGTCGAAGAATCGGCTCTTGTGAGCGAAGAAATCGCGGGGCAAATGGAAGGAAGCGGCGTGAGCTCCGAAACTATAGAAAAATATCAGAGCTTGTTGGCTGAGAGCGATTTTCAACGCTTCGCACAATCGGATGCGGCGGAAGCGGCGATGGATGATTTTTACCGCCGAGTGCAAGATGTGATCGTGGAGGTTGAGAAGTCGTTATGAAAAGGTTTTTTCAGGTTGGACACAGAATCAAAAGAGCTCAAAAAGTTTTAATTGTTAGCATTTTGCTCCAGGCGGTTTTTGTCTTCGCTGACGAAGCGACGAGCCTGTTTCATCAAGCGAACTCATTTTATGAGAAAGGGGAGTTTTCGCAAGCTGTCAGTTTGTATAATGAGATTATAGCGAGCGGTAAAGAAAACTGGCAGATTTACTATAATCTTGCAAACGCGCATTATCGTTTGAATGAAATTGGCCGAGCAATTTTAAATTATGAGCGTGCGCTGAAACTGTCGCCAGACAATGAAGACGTGCAATTTAATCTTGAAATTGCGCAATTAGCGGTGGTCGATCGGATTGCAGAGCCGCCAAAAGATGCGTGGATTCGTTTTGTAGAAGCGTTGTTTTTGGCGCCGCGATTGAATTTGGTTATTTGGGTGGCTGTATTCGCTTACGCCGCTTTCATGATTTTTCTTTCCGTTCGATTTTTTGCGCCGAGACTGACGCGTAATTTTGTTTATCGCGCAGTCGTTAACGTCAGCTTAGCGATTGTTGTCATTACGCTTTCAATGGCGGCGTTCAGGTGGTACAAAGCCGCAACTGATCGTCATGGCGTCGTTTTGCAAGAAGAAGTTCAAATTAAAAGCGAACCTTCCGAGACGGGGACCGAAGTCTTTCTTTTACATGAAGGAACCAGGTTCGAAATTCAGGAAATCGCGGGTGATTGGGCCGAGATTCGGCTGCGTGACGGAAAGGTTGGATGGCTCCTCGTAAAATCGTTTGAGATGATCTGAGTCAATCGGCGGAACTTTCAGGAAAGCAATTGTTTAAAGAATTGAATCTTTCGTCATTGAGTCGTATTTTGCTTCCGAGCTGTTGAGTGTAGTTTTAGCCGTTTTTTAGGCCTATGCAAGACATTAATCAAGACATTAATCAAGACAGAAAGAATTATAAAAGAAACATAGACGTCGCCACGGCTGCGGCCTTGGTATTTTGTATTCTATCGTTTCGAATTGCTGCTGAGTTTGATCTTGTCGAAACTGTCGAGCAAGATATCGAATTTACACGCGTTGAGTTAGAAAACGTTCCGATTACGCGGCAGGGCAAGCGCAAGCCGCCGCCGCAGAAACCGGCGATTCCCGTTCCGGCTGAAGATGACGAGATTCCTGAAGACGAGACCATTGAGCCGACGGAATGGGATTTATTTGCGGATAACGGTGAAGACGGCAGCGGCGCATTCAGCGATGAAGGCGCGGGCGCTCCGGTTATCACGCCGCCGCGTCCGATTGCTTGGGTGATTCCGGAATTTCCTGAAAAGGAAAAGAAAAGAGGCGTGCATGGCGAAGTCAAGGTAAGCGCAGAAATTAATGAACGCGGACGCGTAGTAGATGCTGTTGTTTTGGAGAATTCAACAGGCAGTGAAGTTTGCGCCGCGGCGGCTGTAAGGGCGGTGAAAGCGAGCCGATTTATCCCTGCAAAAAAGAACGGAGTCCCGACCACTCATTTTCTGACTTTGCCAATTCGGTTCGATTTGTCAAAGTAAATTTGATGGTATTACCCTGTTTAGGGAGTTTTCAGTGTGTGCAGTTCAACACATTCCAACGCAAAACTTTTGTATAATACGAGCGCGAATTGCGCAGATTTCCTGTGTTCGCAGGTAGCTTTTATAGAAGATCAAGTTTGAAAATTGAGATGTTGCTAAGGATGCTTAGTTGGCACATTCATTGTACTAAGCTTGAGGAACCTGGAGCAAGATTCCAAATAGAAGCGAGAAATTTCTCAACCTTTTAACTCAAGAGGGAGATTGCAGCATGCTAAAACTTAAAACTATGACAGGTCTTTCTTTGACGCTGTTCTTCGCTGTAATGCTTTCGGGCTGCTATACAAAGCTTGCTCCGCCGGTTTCGGAAGAAGACCCCGTTGAGGTCGTCGAAACCGAACCTGGCTATGAAGACGAAGAGTATGTTGAAGAAGCCTACGTAGATGAAGATGACGGCGACGTTGATATTTACATTTACGGCGGCTACCCGGTTCATCATTATTCCACCTACGACCCCTTCTGGGACTCTTTCTTTTATCCGAGCTATCGTTTTCGCTACGGCAACAGGCATCGCTCAATCTACTCTCGATATTGGGGCTACGGCTATGATCCGTATTTTGATTACGACCCCTACTACGATTTTTATTCCTACCGCTATTGGCCGTCAACCTGGTTTTACGCCGGGGCGTACTGGCCTTCTTATTCTCACTATGGTTACAGAGGGTATAGAGACAGGTATTATTACGGCGGTTCTTACGCATCATACACTCCGCGCGAGCCCAAAAGACGCAATTTTGGCAGGCGCACCGTCAATCGCGATGATCCTTCGAATACGTCATCCGTTGTTGCAAGAACCGGCAGTCGCACTGCGCCGCGCTCAGTCGTGAGTCGCAGCGGCTCAAGTACGGAAACAAATGATAATGTTCGCCGCCGCCGAAGAGATGGTTCTTCAACGACCGTGAGCAGCGCGAGAACGGAAAAAGATCGTGCGAGCGATTCAAGTCGGAGAGTAAAACGTTCAAGCAGGCGGCCGTCTTCGAAATCAGCCGTATCATCAGGCGAACGGTCGAGGTCTTCAGGCAAGAGCACCCGAACTGTTAGCCGCAGATCTTCAAATTCTTCGTCTCGGTCAAAAGCAAAGGCTTCCCGCCCAAGCAGTTCTCGAAGCAGCACGAAATCGTCTGTAAGTAGAAGCTCCAACAAATCGTCGAGCAGCAAGAGTTCCGGTTCCCGGTCTTCTTCTTCATCGTCTAGTCGTCGAAGCAAGAAAAAATAATCGACAACTTTTTAGAATATTTTTTAACTCTGACAGGGTTGAGAACCCTGTCAGAGTTAAAATTGAATAATTGTGACTATATTCTCGCAAGGAGCAGAGAATGAAATATAAATGGCTACGTACGCTTCTTCCTGCGGCTGCGCTGTGCGTTTTTACGTCAACGCTGTTTTCACAGGAAGATATTTTTAGAAATGGCATTCAATTCGGCGTCGGCGCCCGTGCGATTGCAATGGGCGGCGCGTACAGCGCAGTCGGCGAAGATTATACCGCAAGTTTTTGGAATCCAGCCGCATTGGCGCAAATACGGCGTTTTGAGTTTACCGGCGGCGTAACGCATCTTCAGCGTGAAAACCTTGCATCCTTTAATTCTGAAATTTCCACCAACGATGAATTTAACAAAACAAGATTGAGCGAAATCGGCTTTGCATATCCGGTACCGACTTATCGTGGAAGCATGGTTTTGAGTTTTGGTTATAATCGGGTAAAAAGTTTCGACTCCAACTTTGCGTTGTCTGACGTATTTAACTCTCTCCCAGACGATTCCGTCAGCCAATCTTGGCTTGAAACGGAAACAGGCAGCCTGAACAATTGGACGGTCGGCGGTGCGATTGATCTTTCGCCTAGTCTGTCCGCCGGCGTTGGGCTCAATTTTTGGTCCGGAAACGACAACTACAGCTTTACGCTGTTTGAAGACGATACGGAAGACATTTACACTTTTCACGATTACAGGCAGGATGATTTAATCGACAGCCAGTTGAGCGGCTTCAATATGACGTTTGGCGCACTCTATCATTTAAACCGCGCCATCAGATTGTCAGGCACGATCTCGACCCCGACTCGCCTGAAAATCACGGAAGCTTGGCAAACGACGGAAGAAACGACATTTGATGAAGAAGATGATGAATTCGTAGGCGACGACGGCAGCGTCGAGTATAAAATCCGCTCGCCTTTGACTGCAACCGTTGGAGCTTCCGTTTCTTTTGCGAATTTCGTTGTATCCGGACAGCTTGAGTTCAACGATTGGACGCAAATCGAATTTCTCACTGATCCGCCAATCGACGATGTTTCACGGGAAGACGCGAACCAGGAAATTAGAAATAACTACCAGGCTACGCAAAGAGTTCGGCTTGGCGCTGAATTCACTTTGCCCGGCACTTTCACGCAATTGCGCGCGGGGTACTATTTTGATCCCGCCATCGAAATTGAAAATGACGGCGTAGGAGACAGAGAATATTACAGCGCCGGGGTTGGATTTTTGATCGATAAGCAAATCAAGTTAGACATTGCTTATGTTTACGGCACATGGACGGAAGAGAGCGGTGCGTTGAACAATTTTGTGACGGATTTAAAAGAAGAAGTTACACTGAATAAATTGTTCGCGACCGTGTCTTTTCGTTTCTAATTACGGCTAAAATTCTTGAAAATTTAAAAGCAGATCGTTCGTTCACGGCGATCTGCTTTTTTATGTTTGATCTGTAAGGGTTTGTCAATGAAATTGAAGGTTGCGGCAACACGGATTTTATATCTATCGGGAATGTTTTGTCTGACGGCGTGCGCCAGTTTTATGATGAAGGACGCCGCGAGTGAAGCCATCGTCCTTCAGGACGGCACTGAAGTTCCTTGCGAAATTCTGGAAATTGGCGATGATATTATCATTTTCGAAGCGCTGCACAGCAGGGATCGATACACATTCGGGCAGGAGATGCCGCGCGGCGAAGTTCGTGCAATCAGAATTTTTGACGGCAAGGCTGTGTCTTACGTTTCGGTCAATGAATATCTCAAAATCAAGGGCGATGAATTCAGCGCTCCGGGAGAAGTTGTCCAGACGGACATTCCCGAAGAACAAGACGTTCAGCGAGGTGTTTTGGATAACGAATTCAAGCGAATTCCTCGAGACAATCCGCCGTCGGATACTGCTGCGCCGCAGCGACAGGCTGCTCCAAATTACGGAAGCGGACTTCGCCTGAGCGACTTGGTTTTACCTGATTCAGCTCGGAGCGGCAGTAGCACCGGCTTGCAAGTCACTTCATTTGATAATCTGCAATTCAGCGCGAAAGCTGGCGGCGCCAACCTCGAAGAGCTTGCACAGTTGGTCGTTGCCAGCGGAGCGGCCGGATTGATTTTGTATCGCGCCGAAAAACTGCCGTCAGAAGGCGTGAACTTGACGACAAGCCAAGCCGATTTGGCGCAAGCGATCAAAAGTTCGGAACTTTGGAAAACGCGAAGCTCAGGTTTAACCGAAGCGCATCGCGTTGCGTCGGAGGCGTTCGAAGCGTCTTTCAAACGAGCTCGCTACACGCTTGGCGAGACGATCGGTTTTCGTGCGCGCGATGAGCGTAGAAATAATTTCGCGGCTTTCATGCTTCACCTAAGAATGAACGGCGGTCTCCGCGCTCCGGCCAAAAAGCGATTCATGCAGGAATGGTTTGGCGAAATCGCAACCACGGCCACCATTGACTTGCTCGCGAATTTCGACGACTGGTATTATCTGTTCGTGATCAAGACGCCGCAAGAAAGGTAAGAAACCGAAGGAACAAGGGCGACAAACGCTCTTTAGTTTGTGGGCTGGCGATAGGCGGGCTTGTGCTTAAACAGCTTGGCTATGAAAATGAAACCGCCAACAATGAGCGTCAGGACCAATAACGCAAGCGCTACCGCGATCTTGGCTGCTTTTGGAAAGCTTACTCCCACCTCAAATTCTATTGGCGGCGTATCAAAACCAAAATGACTTTCCATGGTTGCGCCGCCGAAAAAACTCACAATTGCGTCTTGAATTCCCGCCGGATTTACACTCCAAATGTCCGTCGTATGCCCAAGGTCGACTAATATGATTTGCTTTGCATTCGGCATTGACGCAAGATAGCTTCGCTCAATTTCACTCGCTGACGTTGTCACGTCAAAATCGCCGGTAAAAATCAACGTTTCTGTTGCGTTGGTTGTGTCCGTTGGTGCACGTTGCTCGTCAATGCCCTCGGGAGAGAATGCGCTTGCTCCGGAAAGCAGTTCCGATAAAGGCGCTCCAACGCCGGTTCCTTGAGCAGCGTATTGTTCAAGACCAAATTCTTCCCAAGTTTCCATTTTGGCGAGAAAATCAGCCCAATTGGCCGAAGAAGGGATGAGCATGTCATAGGCTTGGGAAAGCAGTGCAAGGCCGCTGGCGTCGCCTTCTCCGGCTGCAGCAAATGCGTCTAAAACCATGGCTGCTGAGTGGCGATGACGAAGCATAAAGTAAGAAGCTGTGCGCACTTTTCCGGGATCAATGCGGAAAATAAGCCAGTGCTCCGGTGCGTTTTGCAAGACGCTCCCAAAATCGATTCGCCGGTTTTTGCTCGCCGGGCTGCTTTGCCAGTTTTCCACCAGGCTTACAAGTTGTGAGTCAACTTCTTCTCCGGTCAGCAGCGTCTTTTGAGGAATAGACGGCGCGAGTAAGACCATTCTTTCGATAACCTCGGGGAATTTTTCACTATAGAGCGACGCAATTCGCCCGCCGAACGCTTCTCCCAAAATATGGATTTTTTGAAAGCCGAGAGCTTCTCGAACTTTTTCAACGTCTTCAAGAACCTTTGCTATGCTATAATCATCGAGAGCTATTCCCAGGGTTTGCAAATTGGCGACGCACTTGGCCGCTGCCGCTGAGAGCGAATCGCGTGTCTGTTGGCCAAGATTGTCTTTTTGGCCTAGAAAAGCGTGATCGATTTCAGGACAATAAATCGGCCCCAAATTATCTACGCCGCGATACCCGACCATAATGAAATCATGCTTTTCCAAAAGTTTTGGCGGCGGCTGGAAGGCCAAATTGCTTTGCCCCGGCCCGGGTCCAAAGTAAAAAATCGGCGGGTTCTCGTTCTGCTGTTTCGCTCGAACGCGGATGAGGCGGAGTTGCAACAAACGCTCGTTATGCTCAGATTCAGGAACGACAATCGTACCGTAGTCAGCAGAAAAAGACTCTTCGTAACTGGTGAAATTTTCCTGATGAACAACAAAAGTTCCGGGCTCGGATTCGCCGGGTAAAACGGGGAAATTGGGCGCGCGGTCGCGAGCGCATGTCGAGAAAACAAAAGCGCTTGCGACCAGGCAAGCGCTTTTACAAAATGATGAAAAATTCAAAGCTAATTGGTTCCTTGTTGCTGCAAGTAGCGATTGTACCAGTCTACGACGCGGCGGATGTAGTCAATTTTGTGCTCGCGCTCGGTCAAGCCGTGGGGTTCGCGCGGGTAAAGGATGAGTTTTGTCGGTACGCCGTTGTGCTTGAGACTTTGATACATCTCCATCCCTTGCCCGGGGTGCACGCGAACGTCTTTTTGGCCGTGAACCACCAAGGTCGGCGTTTGGGCGTTTTTGATGTGATACAAAGGCGAACGCTCCCAGTGCAAGTCACGCTCGGTATACCAGTACGAATTCCAATGGACGAGCGCCATCTCGTGAGGGATGTCGGTCGTGCCGGAAAATGAAACCCAGTTCGAAATGCCTGCGGCCATGACCGAAGCTTTGAAACGCTTCGAATGCTTTGTTGCCGCCCAGGCGGAAAAATACCCGCCGTAAGACCATCCGCCCGTTCCGATTCGCTCGCCGTCAACAAGGCCGCGCTCGATCAAGGCGTCTACGCCATTCAAAACGTCCTGGAATTCTTTGCCGCCAAGATCGTCGTGATCGGCCTTTGAAAACGCCACGCCTTTGCCGCCGCTGCCGCGATAATTCGGCTCAAGCACAAAATATCCGTTCGCCGCGATGACTTGCACCGGATAACCTGCACGAGTGCGCCAGTCGTTTAAGCTCACGCCTTCCGGCCCGCCGTGAATTTGCAGGACGAGTGGGTATTTTTGACCGGATTTGTAATCGAGCGGATAAGTAAGAACGCCTTCAATTTCCAAGCCGTCCGGCCCGTTCCATGTAACGACTTCTTGCTTGGCCATTCGAACCTCGGCGAGTTCCGGATTGCTGTTGGTCAAGCGTTTTACCCCGCCGTTTTTCAGGGAAGTGACGTACGCTTCCGCAGGGTGAGACGGCGTGCTTGCGACCAGCGCGAATTTCCCGGATTTGCGGTTAAAATCAAATGAGGCCGCGACCGGCCCGTTGCTAAGAACCGCCTTTTCGTTGCCGTTTTCTACATTGACGGTTTTGAAAACGGAGTGGGTTCCTTCCGTCGCGAAAGCCAGGAGCGATTTATCGTCGGCCCAAACAATACCGTTGACTGAGCCTTGGTAGCCCTCGGTCAAGTTGCGAGGCTCGCCGCCGTTAGCGGAAACGACAAACGTGCTTTGGGCAATTGGATCGCTCAAGTCGACGGCGCCGGCGAATGCAAGTTGGGAGCCGTCAGGGGAGAAGGCCATGCCGCCAAGCTTGCCTTCAGTTTTGCACAAAAGTTTTGGTTCTCCGCCCTTCGCGTCGACGGTATAAATCTTTTTGTACATGTAAGAATCGTCGATCAGCGTAGTCTCGGTCGCCTGGATTGCCAGTGTTGCGCCGTCGGGAGCCCAGGTAAAGGCCCATGTTGTCATGTCGGCGTCGTAAGCTTTGTGCGCTTCGCCGGTTTCAACGTTCCAAACCCAGAGACGATTGTGACGGAAATTCTCATCGACGACAATCTGATCCGCGCCGCGCTTTTTGGCTTTTTTCACTTCTTCAGATTCCGGATCGCGGCTGGTGAAAGCGATCATCTTGCCGTCCGGCGACCAGGCGTAGCTCCCGACGCTGGCATTGTGGTTGGTGACTGCCGCCGCTTCACCGCCGTGAATGGAAATGGCGTAAACTTGCGCGTTTTCATCAAAATCTTTTCTTGTTGATCGAAAAGAAATTTTTTCTCCGCCAGGCGACCACTGCACCTGACTGGCGTTGATCGGCTTGAAAGTAAATTGACGCGCCGCGCCGCCGTCAGTTGAGACGAGCCAAATTTCTGAATAATTCGAGCCGATTTCGTCTTCGGCATTGCGCGGCGTGCTTAGAATGTAAGCGACATGTTTGGCGTCCGGGCTCAGCGCAACTTGCCGAACGCTTTTGAGATCGGCGACCATTTCAGGCGTGATTGCTTTTTCCTGAGCAAAAACCTTGGTTGCGGAAGCAATGAAAATAATAAAAACCCCCAAGCTCAAAAGCCTAAAGTCCTTTTTTAGTATCATTTCCTTTTCTCTCCTTTTGTGTTTTTAAAAGCCATCCTTATAGTATTTGCTGTTCTTAATATGATCTCCGAATCACAGACATTGCAATATGTAGGGGGTCAAGATCTTGAACCCCTACGAGCTCTTGGATTTTGGCTGAATGATGTGTTAGAAAGCGTTTAAAATTTGGAAAAACATAAGGCGGCAAGGAGAAAGGGGCAACAAAAAAAGTTCCGCTACTCGCCTCAGGACAAAGCCCGAAGGAGCGCGGAACTCTTGATTTTTCGTAAAGAAGTTTTAAAAGAAATGTATCGGCGGGTTAGGCGTAGAGAATGTATTCGTCGGAGCAAACGTAATTGCCGATTTCGTCTTCAATCCAGTAGAAATGCGAATACTCGGCGCTCAGTTCGCGCATAATGTCCTCGACGCGCTCAAGGCTAGTGTAAAGTTCGTCCTTGTAAACCTTGCCGGTTAAACGTTCCTTCCAGCAAACTCGATATTTCATAACGTCCTTCCTGATGTTTTGCTTGGTATTGAGTGCAAGTTTTGAATTGTTGAATGCTTTACCCGCAATCGCTCAAATCGCGGAGAATTATGAATTTGTATTCTGTCTAAGAGCGGGGAAACGGCGTTATTTCCCGGATTTGGCCCGAATTTCATGTACATGTTCTTCAACAACTTCAGGAGGGCTGACGGTGATTAGATGTTTGGCTGCGGAAAGAACGATGAAAAGGTCGTCCGTCCAGCCGAGTACGGGCACAAGAAAATCTGGAATGAGGTCGAAAGGCGAGACAAGATAGAGTAATGAGCCAAGGAAAAGCAGCTTCGGAACAAGTAAAACGCGCGGATCGGCCATGAGCTTGGAGACGAGCCGAAAATGGCTTGGTAAAGTGAGAATGAAAGGGATGACGGCGCGGGGATTACGCACGGCGTGAAGGAAAATATTTTTGAATCGCATAGCCATGAAATTCACTCAATGAGTTCGCGCTAAAAGCGTTGACTTCGCGCATGAAGTTGCTTGCTTTATCGTCTGGTTTGACTCCGCCGATTGGCTTCTTAAGGAAAAGCCGCCAGTCGGAATTTGCAAATTAAAACAAGCTTATCATAAACCTGGAGCGTTTGACCATAAATGGAATTACGGTCACACGACGTCGTTCTCGAAAATGACAAATTGCGTCTCCGGCCGATGACCGAAGACGATTGGATTTTCCTGCTCGGTTGGAATAATGACCCGGACGTGCTTTATATCGTTGAAGGCGGCGACATTGATTCATATAGTTTGAGCCAAGTGCAAAAAATTTATCGCACCGTTTCCCAGACCGCTTACTGTTTCATTATTGAGTATGAAGGGCGTGAAATTGGCGAATGCTGGCTGCAGAAAATGAACAATTCACAGTTAAAAGAAGAGTATTGGGATCTCGATAATCGCCGAATTGCATTGATGATCGGCGAAAAGGATTTATGGGGTCAGGGCATCGGTGGAGAAGTCATCGAACTGCTCACCAATTTCGCTGTTTCCGCCAAAGGATGCGATCAGGTTTTCGCCTTGATTCCGGATCACAACCATGCAAGCGTTCGAGCTTTCGAAAAATCAGGTTATGTTTTTGATCAAAAAATTGAGGATGATGACGATTCGAAAGCAAGCTATACTTTGTTTTATGTTTTTGCAAAATAGTCGTTCGCGCGAATCGTAAAAACCAGACAGGAAATCCATTGAAATTCGAAGGAACCGAAACATACGTAGCAACACAGGAATTGCGCGTCGCCGTCAACGCGGCAATTGATCTCGAAAGGCCGCTTTTGATAAAAGGCGAGCCTGGCACGGGAAAGACGCTGCTTGCACACGAAATCGCTAACGCTTTGGACAAAAACATCATCACTTGGCATGTGAAATCGACGACGACGGCGCAACAGGGCTTGTATGAGTACGACGCCGTTTCTCGGCTCCGCGATTCGCAGCTTGGCGAGGAACGCGTCCACGAAATTCGCAACTACATCAAAAAGGGCAAGCTTTGGGAAGCTTTTGAAACGGATGATCAACTTGTCTTGCTCATCGATGAAATCGACAAGGCGGACATCGAATTTCCGAACGACCTCCTTCTGGAATTGGATCAGATGGAATTTTTCTGTTACGAGCTGAACGAAACCGTAAAGGCCAAGCGCCGCCCGATTGTTGTCATCACCTCCAACAACGAGAAAGAATTGCCGGACGCTTTCCTGCGCCGTTGTTTTTTCCACTACATCCGTTTCCCGGATCGAGAGACAATGCGCGAAATTGTCAAAGTGCATTATCCGGATTTGGGCGAGAAATTGATGGCGGACGCGATGCGCCTGTTCTACGAAATCCGCGACGTTCGCGGCGTGAAAAAAAAGCCTTCAACCAGCGAGTTGATCGACTGGATTAAACTATTAACGCTTGGAAGGATGGAAGCGGAGGAGTTGAGCGGAATTCAGCTCAATCAGGATATGCCGCCGTTTGCGGGCGCGTTATTGAAAAACGAGCAAGACCACGATCTGTTGAATCATTTGCGAAATCGGTATCAACGTTAGGCGCTCGTAAGAAATTTTGACTAAAATGGCGAAAGCCGCGCGTGCAAATTCTCTTGTTGCCTGCTTGTGTTTTTCGCCTTGCCCGCCTCAGGCGCTGACATTATCTTTTTAAGTTAAGCGAGAAAGAGCAGCAGCGAATTTATTCTTCATATTTTGTGTCACAGGGAGGAGAGCGATGAGTAAAGAATTTAGCCGAAGGCAATTTTTGGAAATGGGCGCGGCGGCAACGGCGGCAACCGCGGTACTCGTCAGTTGCAGCGGAGAAGGCGGCGGAAAACTGGCAGGTTCAACGCCCGCTTTTCTTGATCAAGCGCCAGACGGCAAGCCGTTGACCGCAGGATTGATCGGCTGCGGCGGGCGCGGGACGGGCGCTGCGCAGGATTTTCTTTCCGCCGGCCCCAACCTGAAAGTTACTGC
>CAXHAT010000132.1:0-23230 GCA_964014485.1 uncultured Deferribacteres bacterium | reverse complement strand
ACCCCGCTGCCAGCAGGCCACGTGGTTGGGGCCCCTACCCTCGAACGATCGGCGGTTCCCGCTTGCCAACGGTGCACACGTCGCGGCGCCTGGCACGTTAAGGATTCGTTTCGCTTTTAAATTCTGGCGTGTTGTTCGACAAGCTCTATCTTGAAAACAACAACCCCGATTAAATTGATTTTCGGCTCCGGAATTGTTCGCGAGTCGAACGCAATCCTTGCCGCAAGACTCGCCGAAGCTGACGGAGGAATATAATGGAAGAAACGTATCGTCCGAATTCGCCAACCGCTTTGGACGCCATTGGCAACACGCCGATTGTACAACTCCACAAAATTGTTCCCCAAGGCGCTGCTGATATTTTTGTCAAATTGGAGTATTTCAATCCGACCGGTTCTTACAAAGACCGGATGGCGTTTGCCATGATTGACGAAGCTGAGAAAAGAGGAGCGTTGCGACCGGGAATGACCGTCGTGGAATACACCGGCGGCAGCACAGGCTCTTCGCTCGCTTTTGTGTGCGCCGTTAAAGGGTATCATTTCAAGGTCGTTTCGTCGGACGCTTTCGCACGAGAAAAACTTCAGACGATGAAGGCCTTTGGCGCCGATCTTTTTATTATCCCTAGCGAAAGCGGCAAAACGACTCCTGACTTAATTCCAAAGATGATGGAAAAAGCTGAATCTTTGGCCGAATCAGAGGATTATTACTTCACGAATCAAATTCACAACGCGGATATCATCACGGGCTATCGGAACATCGGGCGAGAGCTTGTGCGGCAAATAGACCGGCGGATCGACGCTTTTTGCGGCAGCGTTGGTACGGCGGGCATGCTGATGGGCGTTGCTCAGGAACTTCGGACAGCCAATCCCGAAGTGAAAATTGTGGCATTGGAACCTGCGTCTACCGCCGTCATTTCGGGCGGCAGTCCCGGCGATCATGACGTTGAAGGCATTGGAATCGGCTTTACGCCGCCCTTGTTGAATCGCGATTTGTATGACGAAGCTCGCGGGATCGAAGAACGGGAAGCGCGGCGAACGGCGCGACTCTTGGCCAGCGAAGAAGGCGTTTTTGCAGGAACTTCGACGGGATTGAACGTCGTCGGCGCGCTTCAGTTAGCGCAAGAGCTTGGTGCAGGAAAAACCGTTGTCACCGCCGCCGTCGATACTGGATTGAAGTATCTCGCAGGCGATTTGTACCCCGTCTCCTTGGAGCCAGAACCTTGAAAAACGATGACCAATCAATATTGACGACGAGCCAGGCAAAGCGTTTTTATGATGCGTTTGGCGCCAAGCAGGACAGACAAGCATTTTATGAAGACGCAGCGATTCACAAGCTGATCGAAAATGCCGATCTTGAAAATGCCGCCTCGGTTTTTGAATTTGGAGTTGGCACTGGACGCTTAGCAGAGATAATTTTATCAGAACATTTGCCGGATTCTTCTAACTACCACGGAGTTGATCTAAGCTCAACAATGGTTTCGCTCGCCCAAAATCGTTTGGCTCGATTTAGCGAACGCACTTCAGTAGAAAGGACGGACGGCGGCCTGCAGTTTAACTTCCCCTCCAACAGCTTTGATCGATTCATTTCGACCTACGTTCTGGAACTGCTATCGCAGAAAAACATCGACAATCTGCTGCTCGAAGCGCATCGACTTTTATCCCCAAACGGCCTTGTGTGCTTGAGCGTCTTGTCGACGGGCTGCGGTTTTGTCTCAAAGACCGTTGCATCAGCTTGGAAACAAATTCATCGTATTCGCCCGCAAATTGTCGGCGGCTGCCGCCCCATTCAGCTCGCTTCCAGCCTGAACCCTGCGCATTGGCAAATTCTCTTCACTGCTTGCGTTGCTCCCTGGGGAATTCCATCGGAGATCGTTGTAGCCAAGAAAGTAGAATCGAAACTTTAAACGTTCTGCGCCCGTTATGCTCGCGTTAGGCGGTGATCTGTTCAGGTGTGATAAACCTGTTTTTTTAACGTGAGGAAGAAAAATGTCAATCAAAGAAACAGTTCGACCTGGTGAAGATGTTGTAGAATCAGTTGGACGGACAACACTCCGGCTGTGGCCGGGCGTTGTTATTGTAGCGCTGATGTGGTTTGCAAGGTATGTCCTGCCTGTTTTTGTACCGGAGGCTCTACAATTCGGCGTGCTCGGCGGCGTTTTAGGCGGTACGCTTGGAATACTTGTCTGGTGGCTTTTCTTTAGCAAAACAACCTGGGCTGAACGTTTGAGCGTCATTGCTTTGCTGGTTGTCCTGCCATTCATTACTTCATTTTTCATTGATAAATCGATTTCGACCGCGATGATGGGCTTCATGTTTCCGTTCTTCGTCATCCCGTTTATGGGCCTTGCTTTGGTTCTTGGGGCGGCGGTTGGTCGCCGGGCGTCCTCAGGTGTGCGAATTAGAACCATAGCTGTAAGCATTCTCGTTGCTTGCGTCGGGTTTACGCTTGTCAGAACGGACGGCATGTACTTTGGCGCTCATCAAGACTTTGCATGGCGGTGGTCTGCAACTGCGGAAGAAAAGTTTCTTGCGCAGGCTGAAGACGCGCCTGCAAACCTTTCAACGGCTGCTTTAGCGCTGGACTCTGAAGCTGACTGGCCGGGCTTTCGCGGGCCTCATCGCGACGGCGTTGTTCGCGGCGTACGGATCGAGACCGATTGGGGCGCATCGCCGCCGGTTGAGCTTTGGCGGAGGCCGGTTGGGCCGGGAGTCTCTTCTTTTGCGGTGCAAGGCGACTTTTTTTATACACAGGAACAGCGCGGCGATGAAGAATTGGTGACTTGCTACAATTTAACCACGGGCGAGCCAATCTGGAAACACAGCGATGAGACGCGATTCTGGGAATCTCATGCCGGAGCAGGCCCGCGCGCGACGCCGAGTTTGAGCAAGGGTCGAGTCTATACATTTGGAGCGACAGGACTTGTCAGCGCACTCAACGCGAGCGACGGTTCAGTTATTTGGTCGCGTGACGCAACATCCGACGTTGAAGTAAAACTCCCGCCGCTTGCCGCGTGGTATGGTTTTTCCAACTCGCCTTTGATCGTCGATAGTCTTGTCGTTATTTCAGTTTCAGGAGCGCTCGTCGCATACGACGCCGATTCTGGTGAACCGCGCTGGACTAGACCGCAAGAAACCAACACTTACAGCTCACCACATTTATTAACCATCGATAATGTTCGTCAAATACTATTGATGGCCGACGGCGGAGCGACGAGCGTCTCCCCGGCTGACGGCGCTTTGCTTTGGGAGCACAAGTGGTCGACATATGTCCGTATCGCGCAACCAGCTTTAATGGCAAACGGCGATCTTGTTCTTAGCGCAGGGGAAGGAAACGGTCTGCGCAGAATCTCAATTTCTCAAGAAGGCGGCGCTTGGAAAGTTGAAGAACGCTGGACGTCAAATCGCTTAAAGCCCTATCATAGCGATTTTGTGGTACACAATGGTCATGCGTATGGTTTTGACGGCAACATTCTCGCGTGCGTTGATCTTGAAGATGGTAAACGAAAATGGAAAGGCGGACGTTACGGCGCCGGGCAGGTTGTGATTCATGCTGAACAGAATGTCTTAATGGCGCTATCAGAAAACGGGGAGCTGGTTTTAGTCGAAGCAACGGCTGAAAATTTCAATGAACTTGCAAGGTTTCCTGCAATCGAAGGCAAAACCTGGAACCACCCGGCGCTCGCCGATGATATTCTGCTCGTTCGTAATGCCAAAGAGATGGCGGCGTTCCGACTTTCAGTTGCTAGTTACTGAAAAAATGTTTTTCTGCATTGCCCGCCTGTAAAATTGAACATTGAGTGAGGAAAGAGAAATGTCTGATGTAAAAACTGATGAAACGACGGCGCGGAAACCGCTCCGGCTTTGGCCGGGCGTCGTCCTTGTAGCAATCATGTGGTTGGCGCGGTTTGTCGTTCCCGTCTTTGCACCTGACGCCTTTGCGTTCAGTGTAATGGCAGGCGTTTTCGGTGGTGCAGCAGCGCTTATTCTCTGGTGGGTGTTTTTTAGTCGCGCAGAGTGGGTTGAGCGCTTGGGCGCAGTCGTCTTAATGGTTATTGCTCTCTTCGCGGCGCCGTTTATTCTCCATGAATCAATTGCAACGGCAAGTCAGGGGATGTTATTCATCGTTTATGCTATTCCTCCGCTTTTTCTCGCATTTGTTGTCTGGGCCGCAGCAACCAGACGCCTTTCCAATTTCGTTCGGCGCGTGACGATGGCGGCGGCAATCCTTTTATCCTGCGCAGCTTGGGCGCTGGCACGCAGCGATGGAACCACCGGCGATTTCAGTAATGAACTCGCATGGCGCTGGACGGAAACCTCGGAAGAACGTCTTTTGGCCAATGCCGACGAGACGCCGACTGCATTTGCCGTGACTACAGATGTTGAAGCTCAATGGCCCGGCTTTCGCGGTCCGAATCGCAACGGCGTTGTTCCCGGCGCCCAAATCCAAACAGATTGGACGGCGTCGCCGCCGGTAGAACTCTGGCGTAGACCAGTCGGCCCTGGCTGGTCGTCGTTCACTGTTCGCGGCGACGTATTCTATACCCAGGAGCAGCGCGGCGAAGATGAAATCGTGGCTTGCTATAAAATGAGTGACGGGGAGTTAGTATGGCGACATAGCGACCAGGCTCGGTTCTGGGAATCCATAGGCGGCGCAGGCCCGCGCGCAACGCCAACTTACAATAATGGTCGTCTTTTTACATTGGGCGCAACCGGAATTTTCAATGCACTTAACGCGAATGACGGCTCTGTTATTTGGAAAAGAGACCTCGCTGTCGACGCCGAAGTGAAAGTTCCGGACTGGGGATTTTCAAGCTCGCCATTGGTGGTTGACAGTCTCGTGATCGTTGCTGCGGTTGGTAAGCTGGTCGCCTATGATTTGGCTACCGGCGATCCGCGGTGGTTTAGCCCCAAAGGCGGTTACGGATATAGCTCGCCCCACCTGATGATTATCAAAAGCGTGCCGCAGATTTTGCTCTTGAGCGGAGCCGGTGCACTCAGCGTCGCGCCGTTCGACGGCAAACTGCTTTGGGAGCATGTCTGGCCGGCGGATTCCCGCATCGTCCAGCCGATTCTCACTCCGAACGGCGATCTTGTAATCGGCTCAGGTTTCAGCGAAGGAATCGGGACGCGACGCATCGCTATTTCACAAGACCTCGGCGGCTGGGCGACCGAAGAACGTTGGACTTCAAATCGGCTGAAACCCTACTTTAACGACATTGTCATGCATGGCGGCCATGCCTACGGATTCGATGGCAGCATTATGGCCTGTATTGATCTTGCAGACGGGAAACGAAAATGGAAAGGCGGGCGTTATGGGCATGGTCAGCTTGTCTTGCTTCCTGACCAGGATTTGCTGTTAGTGATTTCCGAGAAGGGCAATTTAGCGCTCGTAGAAGCGGCCCCGGAAAAGTTTAGCGAAATCGCAAAGTTCCCGGCGATTAAGGGCAAAACGTGGAACCACCCTGTTCTTGTTGACGACACGCTGCTGATTCGCAACGCCCAAGAAATGGCGGCGTTCAAACTGGCACTTGCGAATAACTGACGAGTTTGATGATTCATGTCCTGCCCGTCGCCGTTAATAGGCCGCGAGTTGGCGCACTTCCGAAACAATCTGCTCGTTGCTTACAAGGAACGCTTCCTCAAGCGGGGGGCTGTAGGGAACCGGGGCGTCCAAAGCGCCGAGAACGCGAATCGGGGCGTCGAGAAATTCGAACGCTTCTTCAGCAATAATCGATGCAACAGATTGCCCGACGCCGCCGGTTTTGCTGTCTTCGTGAACAATCAGCGCGCGCCCCGTTTTCGCAACAGTCGCGAGGATCGCGTCTTTGTCCAGCGGCAAAATTGAGCGCAGGTCGAGCACTTCGCAAGAAATCCCTTCATTTTCCAACGCCGCCGCCGCTTTTAAGCACCGATGGACATATGCGCCATAGGTAATAATGCTAACATCCTTCCCTTCTTTTTTCAAGTGCGCTTTCCCAATGGGCAAAACAAAGTCGTCTTTCTCCGATGGCAAAACTTGCTTGATATCCGCAGCACGATAGAGCGCGATATGCTCGTAAAACATCACCGGATTATCATCGCGAATTGCGGCTTTGAGCAGGGCTTTCGCTTCCACCGGCGTTGAAGGGCAAACGATTTTTAATCCGGGCGTGCGGTAAAACCAGGCTTCGGTATTTTGTGAATGGTAAGGCCCGGCGCTGCGCAATCCGCCCCAGGGCATACGGATCGTCACCGGAACCGGCTGGCGCCAGCGCGCATAAATTTTCGCCATATTATTGACGACCTGATTGAAGCCGCTGGCGACAAAATCGTTAAATTGCATTTCGGCGATTGGCCGTTTGCCCAACAGCGCCGCTCCCGTCGCCGCGCCGAGAATAACGCTTTCGGCAAGCGGCGTGTTCATGAGCCTGTCGCCAAATTCTTCTTGCAACTGTTTCAAAATAACAAAGGCGTTGCCGTATCCGCCGCCAATATCTTCGCCCAAAAGAAATGTATTCGGATCTCTGCGCATTTCTTCCGCGAGGGCTTCATCAATCGCCTGCCAAAAAGTTTTTCCGTCCTTGTTTGCCTCAAACCCAATTGGCTCATCGCTATTCCAAAAAGCAATCTCCGGGAAAGCCTTGTCGTTTTCAGCATGATTCTCAAGCGCGAATAACCAACTCCCGCCTGCGACAACTGGCCTGGCAGCATCATCGGCTGGCGGCCAATCGGCGGCGATGAGTTGCTGCGCCGCCGTCTCAATTTCCTCGCTGACGTTCTGCGTCAGCCGTTCGAATTTTCGCTCAGTTAAAACGCCCTCGTCCATCAAGCGCCGTTTGTAGGTTTGGATCGGGTCTTTTGAACGCCAGAATGCGTATTTTTCTGGATCGATGTAAGCGCCTTCTTTCAATTCTGGATAGTTGATGAAATCGTCCGGTTCGGCGCCAAAGTACAACATGTCGTCATGGTGCGCGTGCCCGCACATTCTCATCGAAACCAGCTCCACGATCGCCGGCCCCTCGCCTTTTCGGCAAGCGTCCGCAGCTTCCGTGACTGAAGCAAAAACAGCCTCCGGATCCGTCCCGTCAACAGTGATTCCTCGAATGCCGTACCCGGCGGCTTTTTCGGCCAAGATGTCGCAGGCGAATTGCTCATTCGTCGAGGTCGAGAGCGCAATCTGATTATTTTGCAGAACAAAAACGATGGGCAGTTTTTGCACCGCCGCGAAATTGATCGATTCATGCCATTCGCCCGAAGAAATCCCGCCGTCGCCGTTGCAATTGATTGCGACGCGCCCCGTGTCTCTGAGCGCCAGACCGACGCCCGCCATAGTACACGTGCTGATCGTGATCGGCGCGGCAGGCGGCAAAACGCCGATGGCCCAATCTCCGACATGAATATCTTTGCCAAATGTTGGCTTTCCCATCTTGCCCATTTGAGCGGCCATAACGTCAAAGGGTTTTAGCCCCATCGCCAATGCAAGTCCAAGATCACGAATCATTGGCGCGACGATATCGCCTGTATAATCTTCAGGATTTGCGCATTCGGGTTGTTTTTTTAGACGCAAACCCGCCGCGTAAATGGCTTCCTGTCCGGTGGATCGAAAACCCTTTCCCTGAAACGACTGGCCGTTCGGCAGCTTCACTTCGCCGCTCATAAACAGTTTTTTCAATCTGGCGTCGAGATGGCGCGTGCGCACCATGCCTTGCAAAATGTCCAGCTTTTCCGAGTCTTTCAGGCTGGTTTTGATGCGAACGCGCTCAAACGCCGCGTCCAAATCCCGCACGATTTGACGTTGATTCTTTTCCGTTAGCTCGCCTGCCGTCGTCTGCGGCAAAACATCTTGTTTGCGATTCGAAGCGGAAAGTTTGGGCGGCGCGCCCTCGAAGGCAAGCATGAATTCAGCTCGGAAATCGGCAAGAGTTTTTTCCGAAAGAGGCTTTTCAATATTTTTAGCGGCGGCTGAAAACGCCCGCAAAATTCGCGGTGCAACGGCTGGATGAAGTTGGGCGGCGGCTTGAAAGATTTCTTTTTTAATGGATTCGATTGATAGCGTCATGGAGCCTGCGAAATAAATGTTTTGGGTAATTAATTTGCGATGGGGCTATTGCCCCAACTAAATTCACTACCTGACACTTTTTCTGTAGGCTTCCAAAGCTGGCGAAGAAGGCCGGAATTGTCATGCTGGAAGCATCTTTTTTGATCCAACCCTTGAACTTTTCGGCATGATCTGTACTGGGCAATAACAAAGATTCTTTCAAAATGACAAAACGGGGCCTTTCGACGGCTCCAAAATGCAGTTTACAAAAAAGTGTCAGGTAGAGAGCGGCTAAATCGGATAGAAAACCGGAACGAGCAAAACCAGCAAAATCAACATAACAATCGTCAGCGGCGTGCCGACTTTGATGTAATCCATCGAGCGATAACCGCCAGCGCCCATGACCAACAAATTGGCCTTGTGGCTGAACGGCGTCATGAAAGCGGCGGAAGCGGCGAGGCTGACGCCCATCATGATTGGATACGGGCTCATGTTGAGCTGCTGGGCCGCCTGAATAACAACGGGAGTAAGCAAAACAACAGCGGGCGCGCCGTCAAGTCCTTGACTGAGCATGCTGGAAAGCAAAACCATCCCGGCAAGAATCGCGTACGGCCCCAACGGCCCGGCGAAATTGGTGAGCGTGTCGGCAAGCAGCAATGCCGCGCCGGTGCGCTCCATGGCAAATCCAACGGGAAGAACGGCGGCGACGAGAAAAATGGCGCGCCACTCGATCGCGCGGTAAGCCTCCTGCATTTTCAAGGCGCCGGACAAGATGATGAGGCTGGCGGCGGCGAATGCGGCGACGTGAATCGGCTGAAATCCGGTGACAACCATAGCGACCATCAAGAAGAGCCCGCCCAAGGCGTAAGGCGCTTTTTTTGTTTTGCGCGCCGTTTGCGCCGTTTGAGAAAGCACGACAAAATCGTCGTTTGCGGCCAACTGGCGGATATTTTCCCAGGAACCTTGCAGCAAAATCGCGTCACCGAAACGGAGAGCCTCGTCCGCCAAGTCCTCGCGAATGGCTTTTCCTTCCCGCCAAATCGCGATCACCTGCAAACCATACTTTTTGCGGAAAGCGAGATCACGCAACGTCTTTCCTGCCAAAGCTGAACGCGGCGCAACCGCCGCTTCAACAACGCCGACGTTTTCCGAATCCAGTACCGGCTCCTCAACCTCGGAGTCCAGGTGAATTTCTCCAATTTCGAGCAGGTGAACAATACGTGATGGTTCTCCTGAAACCAAAAGCCTGTCACCTGCGCGGATCACTTCATCCGGAGCGACGGCCAGACGCGTCTCGCCGTTGCGAATCATGCCGCCAATCGTCACGTCCGTCAGTTCGCCGATCCGACTTTTGCCGACCGTTAAACCAACGAGCGACGAGCCTTTCGGCACCCGAATCACGAACAACTGCGATTGAAGCTGTGCGACGGTTGCGAGGCCGGTTTCCCGAACTTCAAAATCCGGGCTGGATTTGAGCGATTCTGCCTGAGAGCGCGTTCCCAACGCTAAAAGCTGATCACCGGCCTTTAACGTCTCGGACGCCAGATTTTCGCGCAGCAGCGCCTCCCCGCGCCGAATTCCAACGACGATCACTTCGTAGCGATCGCGGAAGCGTAATTCTCTCAAACTTTGGCCGACCAATTTCGATTCGCCGGTTAGCAAAAGCCGGAATCCCGTCACGCCTCTTTTCGGGCGCGGCAGGTCGCTAAGCGCCGTTTTCTGAATCTCGACGTTTTGAACGTGAAAAAGCTCTTGCAAGTCCGCCAGCTTGCCTTCGACCAAAAGGACGTCCCCGCGTTTCAAAACTGTGTTGGCGTGAGGCGCCAGCTTGCGTTCGCCGTCTCGTAAAATAGCCACCACCTGAACGCCGAGCACAGCGCCAAGATGCGCCTTGCCCAAGGTTTGGCCGTGCAAGGGAGAACTTTGCGGCAAGCGAATGGAGAAAAGGCGTTCGTTAAGCTGGTAAACCTGGGCCAGGTTCTTCTCGCCAGAAGGCTCCGGCGTTAAAGGACGGTTGGGCAGCAAGCGGCGACCGATGGTTGCCATAAAAACGACCCCGGTCAAAAGGAGCACTAGGCCGAGCGGCGTAAAGTCGAAGAGTTCAAACGGCTCGAGACCGCGCTCCTTCAGCATGGCGGCGGCAAGAATGTTCGGCGGCGTGCCGACAAGCGTTGTCGTACCGCCGAGAATCGCGCCAAAAGAGAGCGGCATAAACAAGCGCGAAGGCGAAAGTCCGGCGCGATGCGCAATGCTGGCAACGGCGGGCATCAGCACGGCGGCGGCGGCGATGTTGTTCATAAACGCCGACAAAATTCCGGCGACAAGCATGATGGTGATGATCAGCGGCACTTCTTTGCCGCCGACAATGGCGTGAACTTTTCCGCCAACAGAATCCGCGACGCCCGTTTCAAGCAGCGCTGCGCCGACGATAAAAATAGCCAGCATCGTGATGACTGCCGGTGAAGCAAAGCCGGTGAACGCTTCTTCCGGCGTGAGGTAACCGGCAAGGATCAAAATGGTCAGGCCAAGAAAAGCCGTGAGATCAACCGGCAGCTTTTCAGTAAGAAAGAGCCAAACCATCACGGCCAGCAGCGCGAAAAGAAATCCTATTTCAAACGTCATGATTCCGCCTGAACAACAATCTGGAATCGCATCGCGAGGATGCGTCTTTTGAGTTAAAATGAAATTCCCAAAATAAAGCCTTCATGACATCGTCCAACAATATTTTGACTAACTTCTACGTTCTCAAATTTATTCTTAAGGCGAACCGTTTCGCTTGATAATACAAAGGCGCTGTTCTATACTCAAAGCAACGCAAAATGGAATTATGCACTCTGCCGCAAGCCGAAGCGCACTTCTAACATAAGGGCGATATCGCCCCAAAGCCAGGCGGTTTGCGTAAGGCGCCATTATTGTTCCACAATGCTTGTGATCAAGCAAATTGTACTCTTGTGTCGCCAAAACAAGACATCGTTCCCTGAACTATGCTGACGAAACAGACAAAAATATTAATCGCGGATGATGAGTCGGCGATTCGTAAAAGCCTGACGGAGATTCTGCGTTTCAAAGGGTTCGATTGCACTTCCGCTCGGGACGGTAAAGAAGCCGTCGAGATCATAAAAAACGAACAGATCGACTTGGTCTTGTTGGACCTTGAACTGCCGCGAATGAAAGGCGTCGAGGTTTTGAAACGTGCGCTTGAAATGCGTCCGGAGATGCAGATCATTATTATCAGCGCTTACGGAACGATTCAAAAAGCCATGGAAATTACCAGACTCGGCGCCTATGATTTTATTGAAAAGCCTCTTGAAGCCGAGCGGATTTTGTTAACAATTCGGCGTGCGCTTGAGCAGCGCAGGTTGAAAATCGAACGCGACCGCTTGCTCGAAGAATCGCGCTCGCGCTACAAAATGATTGGCGGCGACGGCAAGATGGAGGACGTTTTTGTACGCATAGACCGCGCCGCCGCCGTCGACAGCACGGTGCTGGTCACCGGCGCGAACGGCACAGGTAAGGAATTGGCGGCGCGCGCCATTCATCTCAACAGCAAGCGAGCCGCTTTCCCCTTCGTGCCGGTCAATTGCGCCGCCATCCCGGAAACCCTGATCGAAAGTGAATTTTTTGGCTATGCCAAAGGCGCGTTTACCGGCGCAACCGCCGACCGGAAAGGCAAATTTCAGCAGGCGCAGGGCGGCACGCTTTTTTTGGACGAGATCGGCGAAATGAGCCTGAGGATGCAGGCGAAACTGCTGCATGCGGTCGATGCGAAAACCATCGACCCGATTGGCGGGAAAGGCCCGGTTAAAATTGACCTCAGGCTGATTGCCGCGACGAACAGAGACCTGAAACAAGAGGTTGAAGCGGGGAACTTTCGCGAAGACCTTTATTTTCGCATCAACGTCATTCCGGTTTCGCTGCCGCCCCTGTGCGAACGCAAAAACGACGTTCAGCCGTTAGCGGCGTTTTTTCTGGATGAAGTCTGCAAAACGCAAGGACTGTCCGCCAAGGTTTTCTCGCAAGACGTGTGGGCGGTGCTGATGAATTATCATTGGCCCGGTAACGTCAGGGAACTCAGACACGCCATCGAAAGGGCGGCTGTGCTTGGTTCGGATAAAACGATAGGCGCGGCCCAAATCAAAGCGGCGCTTCAGGATACCGCCGAGGTTGAGGAAAAGTCAAACATGGGCACGCTGCGCCAGGCCCGCGCCGCATTTGAGCGCGATTACATCATTCAGGCGTTAACCGACAACAATGGCAAAATTCAAAAAACGGCCAAAGCACTCGGCGTGCAGCGCGGCCATTTGTGGAAAAAAATGAAGCAATACGATATTCGAAATTAACAAATTTGATTGCATCTTCCGTTTCCCGCCTTATTTTTATCTGTTCACCCCCAAATATTCAATTCCCATCGTTTTATAAAGTCCGACGCGCGAGGTCCGGATATGAAAACAGCCCGGTTTTGGCTTGGATTAGGTGTTCTTTCGCTGACCTTCTCCGCTTGTTCGGAGCAAAACTATTCTCCTGAAGAACTGCCCTATTCGTATGAAGTAACAAAAGAGTTCGAAGGCCCAATTTTCCCATATGATCTCGACAATGATCAGGTCGATGAGCTTATTCGATTATCTATTCCTTATGACGCATTTTCTGGCTACGAAACTTCCAACATTACAATATTTACCGCTGAAGGACATATTGTCGATCAAGTCAATTTTTACGGTATTTTGCTCGAACCATTCTTTCTTGACTGGCGGGACGATGGCGTTACTGAAATATTTTTGCCAATCCTGCGCAATGATTCCTTATCTGTCCATATTCTTGATGCCAAGGGGAAAATAGAAAGCTCGATTTTTCTGACTAAAGGGAAGCCGCGAATAGAAAACGACTCTGTTTTGTCCTGGGACCCGACGATACTGAATTTTTACCTCCTGGACCTTACCAGTGATGGAAAAGTCGAACTGGTAAGCGTTATAAATACTGGGTATGCTCGTCAGCCGAGAGGAGTCTTTGTCCACTCGTTTCCCGAAGGCCAATTATTAGGAGATGTCAATATCGGCGCCGCACTAAAAAACGAATTTCTTGATGATTTTGACGGTGACGGAAAATATGAAATCCTCGCCAGCACGGCGGCGACAAATAACGGTGCGGATACAGCAGGGTTTAGTGATGACAGATCATATTTGATTAACTTTAACGCCGATCTTCCTCCCACGATAAAGTGGTCGAAGGAATTTACTGTACAATGGTCACGCATCATTATGTTCTATGATGACTTCAACAATGATCAACAAAAAGAACTTCTATTTACGATCTGGGGGCTGGAAAGCCACAAAAGTACGACTTTCGAATTTATCGACCTTCGCACGATGAATAAAAGCGTCCAACGAGTTTTCAATGAGCAGGTTGTTGTAAAAAATGTTCTTGATACCGACCGCGATTTAAAACTTGAAGTTCTTGCCGTTAATGGTGCTGGCGAGGTCTTAATTTTAGATCGACAATTTGAAATCATTCGACGAAACAAGATGAAATACTTGCTTTATTATGTAGACTCAGTAAAGGATCTTGATGGGGACGGTCTCCCCGAAATCATTGTTCGCACTGACAAGGGACGATTAATTCTTGGGGCGGATTTGAAGTTAAAGTGCCGCATACCTTTTGATAACGCTCAACACCACCCAAAAACTTTAAGCGAACGTTTCGCAAGAACGGGTAATTCTGATCCCGTCATTATTTTTAACAATCCCAAAAGCGCGACAATGATCCGTCTCAAAGAAAATCCATACTACTTGTTCTATCGCTACGGCAAACCATCCCTCGCCGTTCTTGCAGCGCTGTCCGTTTTTAGTTTGATCTTCGGATTTGTCGCCTATCGCGGCCGCTACCGTAAGCTGCGCAGCGTTCAGGAAACGACGATTGAGTCAGACCGGCGCGGCGTTGTTTTGCTGCACACGGACGGACGCATTCAATCTTACAACAGCAGTTTCGCTCGACTGTTCGACCTGTCTGAAGACAAAGCTTTCACAAATAAAGAACTTGTTGAAATTGTCAAGCTGCCGGAATTGGCGGCGTTTTTACGCACGGCGGCGCAGCACCCGACGCAGCGGCAAGATGCGAAATTCTTTTTTGATCGGGAAGGAATGCAGCAGACGATCCGCGTCGCGTTGGAGCCGGTGAATCTTGGACTCTCGAAAAAACCGCTGTGGCTGCTGACGTTTGTCAATCAAACAAGGGAAAACGAATATTTGAAAGCGCGCTCCTGGCGGATTATGTCCCAGCGCATCGCGCATGACGTGAAGAATTCGCTTTCGGGCATTCAACTCACCTCACAGCGCATGCAGTTGGAATATCAGGATCGGATTCCGCGCGATTTGCAAAATTCATTGGACGAGTACACCACCCGCAACATCGATCAGATTGACAACCTGCGCCGCGTGACGCGCAATTTTATGAAGCTCGTCGATCTTGAAAAGCCGAATTTGCAGTCGTGTGATTTCGGGAAACTAATGCGCGCCGAGTGCGGCCGCCTCAAAACCGAGCTGCCGCTTGATATTACCTTGCATACGCATCTTGCTTCCGAGAGCGTCACGGTGAAAATCGATCAGGAGCAGTTTCATGAACTGCTGAAAAATCTCGTCTCGAACGCCGTAAACGCCATGCCGGACGGCGGCGTTGTCACAGTCACAACCCAGATTGAAAGAAAACTTTATCTTGCAAACGCTGCCGAACCGCAGGATTTTGCGGTTATCGAAGTCAAAGACACAGGCTGCGGAGTCCCGGTCGGCAAACTCGATGAAATTTTCGAGTTGTCTTACACAACCTCGGAAAACGGCAGCGGCCTCGGACTTGCCATCGTCAAAAAAATCATCGATCTCCACGACGCGCACATTGAAGTCGAAAGCCAGATCGACGCCGGGACTGTTTTTACAATCTACCTGCCGGCATCTGATTGACGCTGAACTGTACGTCTCAAAAAAAAGACGTGCGATGTCCGCAAAATGCGACGCCGATTCCTGCGCTCCTAAAATCGGATTCAATTCTCTGCTTCAGAACCGGCGTTTTTTTGATTTTTCTTTACGGCGCCGAATTTGAGTAGAGAGCGCCTAAAGTCTATTCTTTTAGAACTCACCCAATGAAAATCATGGAGGGCGCATCAATGATGAAGATCGAAGCAAGCCGGCAAGTTGGATATCGGAAGTTTTGTTTCTTTTTCCGTGTATTGATTTTACTCATCACAATTTCCAACGCACCAGCATTCTCCCAAACCGCCGATACCTTGTTTTACGAAGATTATGCAATGGGGCAAGGCGATTGGGAGATCGAAAACAATGTCTGGGAAATCGGTACATCGACAATTGTTCCTCCGAACCCCGTCTCAGGAGGAGAACTCGCCGGTACTGTTCTGGCCGGAGATTATCCGCCGCTGGCGAACGCGCGACTGATCAGCCCTAAGATCAAACTGGACGCTCTTGAAGACGGCGAGAGTTACGTTCTCAAATTCTGGCAGTGGTTCGATCTCGGCAATGACGACGTCGGCTACGTACAGGTCTCAGTCGACGGCGGGCTTTGGCAGACGCTGCCCAACGGGGGCGGTCCGGATCACGGTGAAGGCGCTGTCTGGACGCAGCGCGCTTTCGATCTTTCCGTCTATCAAAATTCAACCATTCAAATTGCGTTTTTCTTTACTTCCGACAATGATGCGAGCATCGGACTCGGTTGGTACGTTGACGACGTTTCGGTGATCAAGGACGATTTCATGCTGCGCAACCCGGAGAATTTTGAACTCGGCGTTGGATGTTGGAGCACGAGTAACGGGCTTTGGCAAGTCGGCGTTTCGACCGCCGTTCCGCCAAGTCCGGTTTCCGGGGGCCAGGTTGCGGGCACGGTTCTGGACGGAGATTACCCGATCATCGCGAACACGCATCTGATCAGCCCTAAGATCAAACTGGACGCTCTTGAAGACGGCGAGAGTTACGTTCTCAAATTCTGGCAGTGGTTCGATCTCGGCAATGACGACGTCGGCTACGTACAGGTCTCAGTCGACGGCGGGCTTTGGCAGACGCTTTATTCTATAGGTTCAGGTGACAGCAAGGGATGGGAGCCAAGCGAGCCCATTGAGTTATCCGGGTTTCAAAACTCAGTTATTCAAATTGCATTCTTCTTTACTTCTGACAATGATGGAAGCGTAGGCGCCGGTTGGTATATTGATGATATTTGCATTGATGGCATTCCAAAAAAATGTCTATCCGTTTCTCCTGACTCTGTGTATTTTGGAGAAGTTCGTGTTGATCAGACAGCGAAAAAACCGGTTGTCGTCAAAAACGGATGTTTGTCCGCTGCGATGGTCGATTCGGTGGCAATCAAAGGGCCCGACGCTCGTCTTTTCAAGGCTGGTTCAGCCGCGTTTGAATTGCCGCCGGGAGAAAGCCGCGCCATCGAAGTGTGTTTTACGCCGGACACAGTCGACGAATTTAAGGCGGCTTTAACAGTATACAGCGGGAAAGACAGCCTGATGATTCCGCTGATTGGCGCTGGAATTATGGAGCCGCCCCCATGCCCTGACCCTCCCGTCATCGGGAGCATTACCGACATCCCGAACGATCAAGGCAAGCAGGTCAATGTCGTCTGGAATCGCGCTTGTGCGGACTCGGTTGGCAGCAAAACGCCGATAACGTCTTACAGCGTCTGGCGCAGGGCGGACGAATTGAATTCTTTTGGTTTGGGCAAAGCGAACAATCACTCCAGCAATGGCCCGATGACAACCGAAAGCTTGAGCGCAGTGCTGGCGGATATTGGTAATGCCAAACCAAGCGCTCATTACACTTTTGATATTGACGATATGAGCGGGCTTTCCAGCACCGGAGACCTGTGGACGTTCGTCGGCTCATCGCCTGCGCTGCAATTCGAGCAGTATTCTCTGGTGGCGCCGACGCTTTACGACTCGACGGAATCGGGGATCATTTGGTCATCCTTCTTTGTTGCTGCGCACACGAACGATCCGGTGGTCTGGTTTGCTTCGCAACCGGACAGCGGTTACTCGGTGGATAATCTCGCGCCTTCGATTCCATCCGGATTCATGGCGAAAACGGTCGAAAGCACTATCAGACTAAACTGGGAGCCGAACCCGGAGGAAGACTTGCGTCATTACAGAATCTACAGAAGCGAAACGGCAAACTTTGAAATCAGCAAGCCGTTTGCGTACGCCATTGACACTGTTTTTGTGGATTCATCAGCTGTTGCCGGTCGAACGTATTATTACAGGATTACGGCGGCGGATTTTTCAGGCAATGAAAGCGAGCCGTCCATTGAAGACAGCGCGGGCGTGTTAACAAGCGTTGTCAATGGTCAGGAACTGCCAAAGAACTTCAACCTGGAGCAAAACTATCCCAACCCGTTCAATCCCTCGACCGTCATCGCATATCAAATTCCGCGAGCGGCGTTTGTGGAACTGCGCATTTACAATATGCGGGGGCAGTTGGTGCGTTTGCTGGTTACGGAAAACCAGGTGCCGGGCGAACATCGTGCGGTGTGGGACGGCAGGGACGACGCCGGGAAGCAGGTTCCGAGCGGCCTGTACGTTTATCGTATGACGGCGGACGGTTTTACAGCGAGTCGGAAGATGCTGCTGGTTCATTAACCTTCCGGCAAGATTGCTGCTAAAAGGCAACCCCTCGAAGCCTCAAAGGCTTCGAGGGGTTTTATATTTCATCGGGCATTTTGTCAAATTCCGCTCCCCGTCCACCAGAGATTCAATAATAAACGATTAATCTCCCTGAAAAACTCGGCAGCTCCGGGCAATCTTTTCTATTATTCATACCGCAACGCTTCAACCGGATTCCCGCTTGCGGCGCGAACGGCTTGCAGACTCACGGTGGCGACGGCGATGATGATGACAATAAAAGCGGGAACGGCAAAGATCGGCCAGGCAAGTTCAATACGGTAGGTATAAGTTTCCAACCAATTTTGTATTGCGAGCCCGGCAAGCGGCAAGGTGATGAAAATAGCAAAAGCCACGAGAATCAGGAAGTCCTTCGACAGCAACGCGATCAAATTTAGAACTGATGCGCCCAACACTTTCCGCACGCCGATTTCCTTCGTTCGCTTGCGGGTTGCGTCGGCGGAGAGCGCCAACAAACCGAGACAGGCGATGAAGACGGCCAGTCCCGCAAACAAGCCAAAGATCTCACCAAAACGTTGATCCGCCAAGTATTGTCTGTCAAAGTAAGCGTCCAGGAAAAAATACTCAAAGGGATTGCCCGGAAACTGATTTTCATACTGCGAACGAATCACTGCCAGCGTTTCCTGAATCTCCGAGGTTCTGAATTTGATCGAATAAAAACTGCCGCTGCTACGCAAAAAGTAGGCGGTCGGGATTTGGGCGTGTTGCAGCGAGAGCTGGTGATGGCTTGGCAGAACGCCGATAATTTCGTATTCGGTATTACGCCAGGCGGCTATCTTTTCTCCGACAGCAGCCTCAGGAGCATCATAACGCAGTTGTTTTAACGCCGCTTCATTGAGCAGAATCGCGTTTCTATCGGAAGGTAATTCTTTGGAGAAATTTCTGCCTTCCAGAACCTTCATGCCGTACGCTTCGACAAAATCATCATCAATGCCGACATAATCGACCCCAACCGCTTGTTCGGGCGTATCCGCCAACTGACGGATCGTACCGCCCCAAGTGCTCTCCCGGCCGGGAATATTGGAAGACGCGGTCATGCTTTCGATTGCGGCTTGGCGCAAAAGTTCGGTTTTGAAAGCGCTCAACCGCACGCCAAAAGTCGAGTCCGCAATGCCGGGCGCCTTGACGACGACGGTGCGCGCAATGTCGACGCCCAATTCCTGATTGCGCATGTAGGAAAGCTGTTGGAACACCGCCCAGGTTCCTGCGATCAGTAAAACCGAGGTCGCGAACTGATACACTACTAAAGCCTTACGAAGATTCCACCGCTTCTTGCCCGACTCGGCGGCGCCTTTCAAAACTTTTATGGGCCGGAATCCCGAGAGCACAAACGCCGGGTATAAGCCGGAAAGAAAGCCGCCGACCAAAAAGAGCGCGATGAGTACGCTCCAAAGTTCGTATCTGCCGTACATGTTGAACGTCAGTTGCACGCCAATCAAGTCGTTGAAATAAGGAAGGAAGACGAGCACGAACATCAAGGCTCCCGCCGCAGCGACAGTATTTGCAATAGCGGACTCTAATAGGAACTGGAGAACGAGATTTCTGCGCCGCGCGCCGACGACCTTGCGCACGCCGACTTCCTTGGCGCGATCCATCGCCCGCGCCGTTGAAAGATTGACATAGTTGATCCAGGCGATAATGAGAATGAGAACGGCGACAAGCAACAAGCCGTACGTTGTGGCTGCGCTGCCGTTGACTTCGACCTCGCCTTCGAGATGCGAATAAAGATGAATGTCGTGCAGCGGTTGCAATGAAATCTCCGTTCGACTCGCGGTTGCGCCGGACGGTCCGTAGCGCTCGGTGACAATATCCTGGGCGAGGAGGCTTTCTTCAAAACTCTTGGCGTCCGCTTCAGGGGTGAGCAAAACGTAAGTGAGATAATCCGCCCAGTCTAGCATAAACGACTGGCTTTCAAGGCTTTTCATCGAGAATAGAAAATCGAATTTCAGGTGGGAATTTTGCGGGATGTCCTGCACGACGGCGGTCACGCGATACGCTTGATCGCCGTTCATCACCAGCGACTTTCCCAGTGCCTGCGCTTCGCCGAAGTATTTGCGGGCGATAGTTTCAGTGATGACGACGGTGTTCGGCTCAGATAACGGGAAGTTCGACTCGGCGGCAAGTGTTTTAAATGAAAAGATTTTGAGTAATTCATCGTCGGCGTAGTAGATTTTTTCTTCCGAAAACTTCGCGTCGTTGTAAGCCAGCACAAACGTCCCCATAATGCCGTGCAAGTTCAGAATGCGGGCAGAAGCCTCAACCGCTGACTCGTTTTGCGCAAGCTGAGGCCCGATCCATCCAAAGACTTTTGCGCGGCGCCAGGCTGCTTCGCCGTCCCGGAAACTCTCAATTTTTAAGCGATAAATGCGATCGCCTTTCTCATGAAAGCGGTCATAGCTTAATTCAAAACTGACATATAGCAGAATGATGACGCAAGCACTGACGCCAATCATCAATCCGCCGATGTTGATGAGTGAGAACATCTTGCGCGTCACAAGATTTCGCACCGCAATCCTGAGATAGTTTTTAAACATGAAGGCCTCCAGTCGCAATGAGTCTTGGGAAAGAATAGTCAGGCATGGGACAGGGCGAGATAAGAAAGGGTTGTCTGAATTTGAAATATGATTTTTATTTCAGGGTAAGATGTTATTCCGCTTGATAATCCATCCAATCCAGTCTATTTTCAAATTTTGACAGAGAAGAAATGGAAGATACCTTGTCGCGACCGAGCATAAATCAAAATCCTATAAATCCTTATTTGTCTTTCGTCGTCAGCGCGTCGGCGGGGGCGGGGAAGACGTATCAATTGAGCCAGCGCTACTTGCGGCTGGTGGCGGCGGGAGCGAATCCGGCGGAAATCGTCGCCGTCACGTTTACGCGCAAGGCGGCGGCGGAGATGAAGGACCGCATTTTCTCCGATGCCGTGCAATTGCTGGCGGATCGTCAAACGGCAAAGGCGTTCGATGATGAAATGGCGCTTTTTTTCGAAGCCGCGCCTGAAAATTTGAGCTACATTCATCCCCCGCGCACGGCGCGTGCCGCCGCCGAGGCTATTCTCAATTATTCCCAAACGCTGAAAATCCAGACCATTGACAGCCTTTTTCAGGAATTCGTCCAGCGCTTCCCCGTCGAGGCTGGGCGGGAAATTCCGATCCCGTTTCGCATCGCCGATACCGCTGAAAAGCAGGCGGCGGCGGAAAAGGGCTACATGCGGCTTTTTGAAGAAGCGGAGAAGGGGCATTCGAAATTGATCGAACTGCTCGAAGCTTACCTGACCTATCCCGACACCAGCATCGCGCAATTGCGCGACCAGCTTGAATATTTGCAGAACGAATGGCTCTACATTTGGGAGCTGCGCCGACGGCATGACAAAAGCTGGCGCGATTTTCAACTCGCGCCGCATCCCGACTACGCTGATGAAGAAACGGAAGACATTCTGGAAACAGCGGCGGCGGTGATTGAACGCATCGGCGGGGGCTTGAAAGGTAAAACCGGCGCGCGCATTCTCGATGTTTTGGAGGATTTCAAACAATCCGGCAATCCCGACATTCTGCGCGGCGCGATTTTCAAAAAAGGCGGTTGGGACGTCACCAAAACCATCGAAAATCATACGTCGGCGCAGGAGCTTGAGGGTCTGGGAACGCTGGTTTACGAGCTTCAGCGGCGGCGCGTCAATGCGCGCGCGATGGTGATTTATGAGCTTTTCGAATATTATCACAATTACCGCCAGCAGTTCAAATACAGCCGCAACCTGGTCGATTTCGACGATCTGACCATTGGCGCTTACAGCATTTTGCACGATCCCGAAAACTGCGGCGCACGCTACAATCTGTTTTCGCAGATGAGTCATCTTTTGGTCGATGAATTTCAGGATACGAGCCGCGTGCAATGGGACATTTTTCGCACCATTTCTGAAGAGCTTTTGTCGGGCGAGGGGCTGGCGGCGGAGAAAAGCGTGGTCGCGACGACGTTTCTGGTCGGCGACGCCAAGCAGTCGATTTACGGCTTTCGGCAGGGCGATTACAAATTGCTCTCGGAAGCGTCGCAGGAATTGGCGCAAAGGTTTGGCGTTGAAACGGTGTCGCTGGATCGGAGTTGGCGCTCAAGTCAGACGATTCTGGATCAGGTCAACACCGTTTTTCAAGCGCCGGAGTATGCGCATTTTCTTGATGATTTTCGTCACCATGCGACCGCTGAACTAAACGGCAAGTCTGTCGTTCCGGCGTGTGGTTCATTCAATATTTTGCAGCCTTTGGAAAAACAGGGCAAGGAACCGACGGAAGTCGTGCGGCGACGGCAGGCCAAAACGCTGGTGCGCATGATTCAGTATTGGATCGACGAGAAACTGCCGATTTACGACAAGGAATTGCAAGGTTATCGCGCGATTCGCTACGGCGATATTGGCGTGCTCTATCGCAAAACTTTGCAATCGGAAGAGTTGGAGTCGGTTCTGATTCGTCGCGGCGTGCCGTATTTGAAGGAAGAAAAGCGCGGCTATTTCCGCCGCCGCGAAATTGAAGATGTGCTGGCGTTCCTAACATTTTTAACCCAGCCGACCGACAACGTTGCGGTCGCGACGCTTTTGCGCAGCCCGTTTTTGAACGTCAGCGACAAGCGTTTGATGTTCCTGCTCAAACAAATGCAGTTTTTCAGCGAAGCCAAACAGCCGTCGCTTTTGAGTCTGCTGGAAAAGCATGAGCCGGAGCCGTTTGGAAAACTTAACGCCGGCCTGAAAATGGTCGGGCAAAAGTCGCTCGATCATTTGCTGCTCGACTTCATCGACCGTACCGACGCTTACGCGAGTTATTTTTTGGCGTTTGGCGAGGACGAGGGCGCTCTGGCGCAGGCCAATCTTTCGCAAATGGTGGAAATTCTCGCGACTCTCGAACCACGCGGCAGCGGGACGATGCTGGAATACTTGGAAATGATCAAAGAGTTTCGGGGCGTGGACGAGACCGGCAACGCTCAGCTTTCCGCCAACAGCGTGACGCTCATGACCATGCACAAGGCCAAAGGCCTGGAATTTCCCGTTGTCCTGCTTGTCGGCGCGGAAGATTCGATTGGCCGCGAGGCGCGCAGCCGCGATCTTGGCTTTCGTAAATTGCTGCACAACGAAGCCAGGCCGTTCGTCTATGTCGGCGGTAAAAAGGACGAGCGACCGCCGGAGATCGGCGAGTACGCCGAAATTTTGCACGAAGCGGAGATGGAAGAGAAAAAGGAGGGCATGCGCTTGCTCTACGTGGCGATGACGCGGGCGCAGGAGCATTTTGCCGTCTCGGGAATCCAGCCCTGCGGCGCGGAGAGTTTTCACACGATTTTGCTGACCAGCGTCTTTCGCGAAAACATGGCGCAAATCGAAGAGATCACGCCGGAGATTTCAGGTTGGAAAATTTCAAATCCGCCGAGATTGAAAAACGGCGAACTGAAATCGCAAGATTTGGAGAAAAAAGAACAAGAGCCGTTGTTCGTCCCGGATTTTGAAACACCCATTCCATCCGACGGCGTACCGATGATTCGCCCCAGCGAAGCAAACCGAGACGAGGA
>CAXHAT010000131.1:0-23259 GCA_964014485.1 uncultured Deferribacteres bacterium | reverse complement strand
TAAAAACTTTGCTCACGCGTCATTCCTGCGGAGGCAGGAATCCAGTGACCGTGCACCATTTTCTGGATTCCTGCCTCCGCAGGAATGACCTTGAAAAACGTTTTGGAGGTCAAACGACTCAATTTTCAATTGCACTATTCGACTCAGCCAGAAACCAACTTACGGCATGCGTTATTATCAAGCGCGTAACATCAGTTGGTTGTAAAAAAACAGGCCGCTATGCAAAATACACAACGGCCTGCTGTTTCAAATCGTCAAAAACGAAGCTTATCGATTGTTGTTCACCTTAAACTCAGGAGAATCGGATGAACTGACAAGGCCGTTCTTCTCGAAACCGATGAAATCAGCCAAAATAAAGGCGCTTTCTTTCAGGATGAAATCTCTCGATTTTCTGTCGCCTAAATCATCATCGCCGTCGGGGTCGAGGCCGCGTGCAACACGACGTTCTCGATCACGCGTCTTGCGCATGGTTTCGTTTTCCTTTCTCTCTGTCTTGCGTTGCTCTTCATTCAAAGAGATGCTGATTTTTTTGCGCGACTCTTGTAGCTCCGTAATATCTTCCGCCAGGAATTTGAACTCAGGATTCGCTGCTGCGCGAATCTTGTAGTTTTGCGCAAGCTTGGGAATCACAGCGCTCAAATCAGCAACTTTTTTGTATCGAGATGATTTGATCTTATCCCACAACAATGCGTTGACTTGATGGTTCTCGCCGTATTCCAGAACGTCAAAACGCGAGGGAAAAACGATGTCCGGGATAACGCCCATATGCTGCGTACTCGCTCCGGTAACGCGATAAAATTTCGCCATCGTCACTTTGACCCGTCCAAGCTTGGCGTCTGAGTCACCTTGAATCACACGTCGCCGAAAATAGGGATTATTCAGCGAAATCAGTTGTTGAACCGTGCCTTTGCCGTAGCTCTGATTTCCAATTACAACGCCACGTCCGTAATCCTGAATTGCGCCTGCGAAGATTTCCGAAGCGGAAGCGCTCAAACGGTTAACGAGAACGGCGAGCGGCCCGTCGTAATGGACGCCCATTTCAGGATCGGAATTGACTTCAATTTCCCCGCGCGTGTCCTTTGTTTGAACGACCGGCCCGCGATCAATAAAAAGTCCGGTCAACTCAATCGCTTCTTGCAAGGAACCGCCGCCATTGTCCCGCAAATCGACGATGATCCCGTCGACGTTCTGTTCCTTTAAATCAGAAATAAGTTTTTTGACGTCACGGGTCGTGCTTTTGTAATCTTTCTCGCGACGCTGCATGGCTTCAAAATCGACATAAAATTTCGGAATGTCGATCACGCCAAAGGTCATGAGTTCATCGCCCACCTGGATTTGCAGCGTGTCGCTTTTGGCTTCCTGTTCTTCCAGCTTGACCTTGTCACGAACCAGCGTGATCACTTTTTTCTCGCCGCTTTCAACCGCACCGCCCGGAATGACCTGCAGGGAGACTTTTGAATTTCGCTTGCCGCGAATGTGCTGGACAACGCTGTCCAATTTCATGCCGACAACGTCGATAAATGATCCGTCATTATCACGATCTACGCCGACAATATAGTCGCCTGCTTGAAGACGACCGTCCATCGCAGCGGGACCGCCAACAATAACTTCGAAAATCTTGGTGTATTCATTTTCGGGCACGAGACGCGCGCCAATGCCTTCGTAGGAAAGCGACATGCGGATATTAAAATTGTCCGAATTAATCGGCGAAAAATAGTTGGTGTGCGGATCGAAAGATTCGGTCAGAGAATTCATGAATAGCTCGAAAATTTCTTCGCTGTCGTACTGGTTGATGCGCCGCTCGAAATTCTCGTAACGCTTGACCAGCATTGAATCGATGGCCGTTTCTTCTTTTCCAGCCAATTTCAGGTTCAATGATTCACTTTTAAGGCGCAATCGCCACCTTTCATCCAGCTCTTCTTCCGTTGTTGACCAGGTGATGTTGTCATAGTCAACATTGTGGAATTCGTCTTTTGAATAGTCGAATTCATCTTCGAGCACGGTTCGGATTTTCGCCATTCTCGGTTCAATCCGCGCCTTAAAGGCGTTAAAAATCTTATAAAGCTGCTCAACGTCCGTGTCTTTAACGGCGTCATCCAGATTGAAGCGCAAAGGCTCAAAAGCGTCAACGTGCGACTTTAAAAAATAATAATGATTGCCGTCCAGCTTGTCGATGTAATTATCGAAAATTTGCGTGGACATCGAATCGTCGAGCTCAGGATGGACGTAATGATATTGTGCGAGAACTTGTGTGATGAGTTTACCGAGATAGCCATGATGTTTGGCGGGCAGGATTTCCTCGCCGGGAAGCGCGGCGGACAAACTCCCGGATAAAGCAAAAATTGCGAACAACAGCGTAGCTTTCGAAATAGCTCTGTTCAAAATTGACTGAGTTGGAACCGGTCGCCTATTCATGGATTCTCCTGTGCGATATGCGGTGAATATATTTGTAGGGACAAAACTTTCTGATTTCTATTTCATGGACGTTTCTGTCGTGCATAATGTTGTGTTAGAAGATCAAAACACGCATTTGAAACGGAATGTTCCGTATCGCTAAATGCTATTATAGCCACTTCTCGTTTGTAATCCAAACCATTCCTTCAACGAATTCTTTCGATGCGCCGACCGTTTGAGACAAATTGCAACGCGCCGTTTAAATCCGTACGGAGTGTATCGCTGCCGAGCTTTGCCAGCCTCTGCGTCACTTCAAAATTGGGGTGACCGAATTTATTCATAGCGCCGAGCGACATCGCCGTCCAGCGCGGTTGAACATGCTGCAAAAATTCGTTTGTCGAGGAAGTTCTGCTGCCGTGATGCCCCGCTTTTAAAAATTGCGAGCGCAGCAAGTCAGCGTAAGGAATTAACGCAGCTTCACCGTCTTCTTCTGCATCGCCTGTGAAAAGAAACGTCGTCTCGCCATATCGAATTTGTAGAGCAATGGAAGCGTCGTTCAGGTGTTTTTGACGTGCTGCGTTTTGTCGAGAAGGGCCGAAAACCATAATAGTCGCGGGTGCGAACGCGTCGATGACGTCGCCGCGCCGTACGATTGAACTCGGCGTTTTCAAACTGTCCAGTTGATGCATCATGCGCTGAAAAACTTCTGATTCGTAATTGAGATCGGCGAAAACGACATCTTTAATTTGAATTTTTGAAGCGATTGCGACAAGTCCGCCAAAATGATCAAGATGCGGATGCGAGATTACCGCCATGTCGATTTTCTCAAAACCATGCCGCTCTAAAAACGGCAAGATGTAGCGTTCTCCTGCATCGAATTCCGGTGAAGCGGGCCCGGCGTCAACCAAGAGCGTTTTGCCATTGGGAAATTCGACAAAAATACAATCGCCTTGCCCAACGTCCAGCACTGTGATTCTCAATTCCGGCGCGTCGGAAACGACTTTCTGCCAAATATGCAAATTCAAACCGGCAAAAAGCGCCAAACACGCAATAAACCTTATCTTTCGCTGCGTTCCATAAAATATCAACGCAACAACGCTAATATATAGCGGCAACCACCAAAGCGGCGGACGCCAATTATCGATGCTTGCAAAGGCCATCCGGCCAAAGTAGTCGCCGGTAACGATGACGCTTTGCGCCAAAAAATGGCATGCAAACTCCGTCCAATCGGAAATGACAGCAGGCGTTAGCGCAGTCGCGAGATAAAGCAAGGACGCAGGGAGCAAAAGGGTGACAAGCGGGATTGCGAGCAAGTTTGCCCCGACGCCGACGAGAGAGATTCGGCCAAAATGCCATACGGAAAAGGGCGCGGTTCCGATCTGCGCCGCCAATGAAACCATCAAAATTCCTAAAACAAATTTCCCGATCTTGTTACGCATCATTGCGGGTACACCGGGCATGCGCTTCACCCCGGATTCCAGCCGAGGGTAGAGCAATAAGATGCCCAGAACAGCGGAAAAGGAAAGTTGGAAGCCAACCTGGAACAAATCCCCCGGACGAAAAATCAGGACGCAAAGCGCAGCGGCGCCAACAATATTAAGACCGTTGATTTGTTTGTCTCTAAGCTTGCCGAAAAGAAAGAGCGTTGCCATCAAAGAAGCGCGCGTGACCGGCGGCTTTAAGCCTGTGATCACGGCGTAGAACCAAACGATTATAAGCGTAACGACGAAAATTTGTTGTTTTCGCAACCCCAGCAAGGAAGCCGTCCCAAAGCACACGCCCATCAACAAGCCGACGTGTAAGCCGGAAACGGCGAGAATGTGAATAATGCCGCTGCGCGCAAACTCTTCCGTAATTTCAGGATCAATTTCCGAACGGTCGCCGAGCAAAAGGCCGCGCATGATTGACCACGTCTGCGAGTCGGAAACCGTTTCCAGGCGAGAATCAATGAATCTTCTGGCCCTTTTCACATATTCAACGGGAGTCCAAGCCGTTTCTTTGGCGTCGCCGAGCTTCGTGATGCGACCGTCTCTCCGAACGCGCAGTTGCGCATCAATACCGCGAAAAAGAAGGTATCGCTTATAATCAAAATCGCCGGGATTTCTTGAACCAATCGGCCAGACAAGATTTCCGCGAATGAAGAGATTTTCATTTTCTGTGATTCGTAAAGTCGAGTCGTTGGCAGAGACAAAGAGCTTTGCCCGAACGGGTTTCCAGAGGCTGTCGCTTTTCAGCAAATTTACCGAAACTGGAAATCGAATGAAGTCTCCTTTTCGGTGGACTTCGCCGTAGACAAAGCCAATGACTTCGATTTTTTGGTAAGTTTGAATTTTGTGCAGATCGGGCGCCTTGCGATCGAAAAATTGCAGCGCAAAGTTCAAACCGCCCGCCAAGATGACGGCGCATAAAATCAGAGGCGTTGAAAACGGCTTCCCGCGAAAAACAAAACCGACAAGCGTAAACACAACCAAAAGGCCAATGCTCGCAAACAACGGCGGTTTGAAAATGTCGAACAACAGAATTCCGCAGGCAAAAAAAATCGCGACAATTAGCAGCGGATGCTTTTTCATCCCCTATCCCCGATTCTCTGATTTTGACCCCAAAAGATGCGTCTTCAATTCGTACAAAATAGCCTGCTAATATCACCAGGCAACTCCCGTGCGCCGAATGAGCGTAAAACATAAAAACGCGAGAAAATACTTTTACTTTTCTCGAAACCTTTTACATTGTCGCCGTACATGACTGCCAGTCAGTTAATATTTACCAGCCAGAACCCTTCGTTTAGTGAAGAGAAGGTTTAAAAAATGCGTTTTATCCAAGCAGCGGTCATCTATTTCAGCCTGTTCTCACAAAGTTTTTCTGCTCAGGACAATGTCCTGGAAGAATATGTCAGGACAGGTTTGGAGAATAATCTCGCCATCGAGCAAAAAAAGCTCTCCTTGCGGCAAAGCCTGGAAGCGCTCAAAGAAGCGCGCGGTCTTTTTCTTCCGAAAATCGACATACAAGCGCGCTACACTCGCGCTGGCGGCGGGCGGGAAATCGTTTTTCCCGTCGGTGATTTGATCAATCCGATTTATGCAACGTTGAACGACCTCCTGGAAGCGCAGGGCGATCCGGCGCCGTTTCCTGAAGACCTGGCCAACGAACGCATCCCGTTTTTACGCGAAAAAGAACAGGACACGCGCCTGCGTCTGATCCAGCCCGTTTTTCAACCGGCGATCATTTCGAACTACCGCATCAAGCGCGACCTTCAAAAAATGCAGGAGGCGGAAACGGCGGTGTTCGCGCGACAGTTGGCGGCGGACATAAAAACCGCCTATTTTCAATACTTGATCGCGGCCAAAGTCACCGATTTGCTCGAACAAACGCAGCCGCTGCTGACGGAGAACGTGCGCGTCAGCAACGCTCTGGTCAAAAATGAAAAATCGACCCGCGACGTTTTGTACCGCGCCCAGGCGGAACTGAGCGAATTCGAGCAGCAATTCGACGACGCGCAAAAAAACGCCTGGCTCGCCGCGCGATACTTCAACTTTTTGCTCAACACTGATTTTGAAACTGAAATCCCTTCTCTTGACTCGCCGCAATCGCAACCACAAGCTCTGGATTTACCAACACTAACCAACGCCGCGCTGGAACGCCGCGAAGAGTTGCGCCAAGTCCGTCGTGCGGTCAATCTCAAAAAAAATCAGGCCAAGCTCGCGCGCGCCGCTTATCTGCCAAACGTGAGTTTGGTCGTGGATTACGGCGTCCAGGGCGAGTCCTACGCCTTCGGCAAAGACGACGATTTCTGGGCGGCGTCAGCGGTCATGCGGTGGAACCTTTTCAACGGTTTTCAGGACAAAGCAAAGGTCTCACAAGCGCGGCTTGAGCGTGAAAATTTTGAGACGCGGCTGCAAGAGCTCGAGCGGCAAATTGAATTGCAGGTGCGCGAACATCACGACAATGTGCTCGTGGCGCAGAAAACGATTGCTTCGGCGAATGCACGATTGCAAAGCGCCAGACAGTCTTTCGAAATTGTGCGCAAAAAATTTGAGCAAGGCCTGGCGCCGCAAATCGAATTTCTCGACGCGCGCAAAACCATGACCGACGCGGAAATTAATGCGATCATCGCGCAGTACAATTTGCAAATTCAACATGCGGGTCTCGAACGCGTCGCGGCGCTGTATGAATTAGGTGATGTTTTGGAATAGCGGAGTAATGGATTTTTGGCATATTGGAGGACATGATGAATACAAAAAAAATCGCCGGTATATTCGGACTTCTTATTTTCGCGGCCATCGTTTGGTTCGCCTACGGCAAGGAAAAGTCCGCGAATGGCGAAAAAGCTTCAAAGAATATCAACGTGCGCGTCGTCGAAGTTGAAGAAAAAGCGCTGTCGTTTCCGGTTCACACCAGCGGCACGCTTTCCTCGAAGGCGGAGATGCAGTTGGCCTTTAAAATCGGCGGCGTGATGCAGCGCGTTTATGTGGACGAAGGCGCGAAGGTCAAGAAAGGGCAGTTGCTGGCCAGGCTCGATATGGCCGAGATCGAGGCGCAGGTGCGGCAGGCCAAAAGCGCGTTCGAGAAAGCCAAACGTGACTTGAAGCGCGTCAAAAATCTCTATGCCGACAGCGTCACGACGCTTGAACAATTGCAGAATTCCGAAACCGCGCTGGAAGTCGCTGAGTCGCAGCTCAACATCGCCAGATTTAACAAAAAACACGCGCAAATTACCGCGCCTTCAAACGGCAAAATTCTCCGCCGGTTCGCCGAAGCCAACGAAATCATTTCTCCGGGCAGGCCGGTTTTCGTTCTCGGCTCCAGTGACCGCGACTGGATCATCCGTGTCAGCGTCGTCGACCGCGATCTTGTGCGTCTCCAGCTTGGCGATTCCGCCGAAGTCGTTTTTGACGCTTACAACGGACAAAAAATCCCCGCCGTCGTTTCGGAAATCGGTGAAACCGCCGACCTGATGACCGGCACGTACGAGATCGAAGTGCGGCCCGACAAAATCTCCAAAAAACTCGTCTCCGGCTTCTTCGCCCGTGTTGAAATTTTTCCCGGCGAGCGTAAAACGTACCAGGTTATTCCCATCGAAGCGCTGCACGAAGCGTCCGGTTTGGACGGCTATGTTTACGCGCTTGACGAACAAAACCAGGTGCGCAAAACGCCGATTTCCATCGCCCGCGTTTTCGATGATATTCTCGCCGTTGAGGGCGGCCTCGAAAACGTCAACGCCGTCATCACCGACGGCAACGCTTATTTGCAAGACGGCGCGTTGGTAAATGTTATCGAGTAAGTTTGTAGATAACAACGTAAAGCCTGCCCCAAAAACTGAAACGATTCTCGTATAGGGCGCTTGAGAGACAGCCTAAAGGCTGAACTACAAACGACAGAGCTTTCTTTACGCTCAGCGTTGACGGAAGCTCCGTCGTTTGTAGTCCACGTTCAGCGTGTTTTTTTGGAACGCCCAAGGCGGAGTTTTAACTCGTTACCAAGTTTCCACTTGGTAACGCCTTTGTTCGCGAAGTTCTACTTCGCATCAAAGAATCGAAGTAAAACTTCGAAAACAATTGCGTTCCCAAATGAAATTTGGGAACGAGCCGGGTGGAAAGCTCTGCGTCGACTCAGCGCCTTTGCGCGCTCTGCGTTGACTAATGAAATCTCCGAACATCATTCAGACGGTAAACTCATGAAACTCCCAAAACTCGCCATAGAAAATTATCAATTCACGCTCATCGTCGTGATTTTGCTCGCGCTTTTGGGCGGTGTTGCGCTTCTGACAATGCCGCGTTCTGAAGACCCGCAGGTGACGCAGCCGAAGTCGAACGTCATCGTCATTTATCCCGGCACCAGCCCGAACGACATGGAACAGCTCGTCATCGATCCGATTGAAGAAGCGCTGAACGAGCTCGACGATGTGAAAAAGATCGAATCTTTCGCGGCCAACGGCGTCGGCGTTGTCGAAACCGAGTTTTTGTTTGGCGAAGACCCGGACGACAAGCACGCGGACGTGGTGCAGAAAATCAACAGCATTCGAGAAGAATTGCCGGACGACATTTTGCGCATCGATTTCAACCGCTTTTCCATCGCCGATTACGTCAATATTTTTCAATTGGCGATTGTCTCGGAAGAAGCGAGTTACGCCGAGATCGAGCGCGAGGCGGATATTTTGAAAAAACGATTAGAGACGGTTTCCGGTATTCGAAAAGTGCGCCAATGGGCGCTGCCGGAACAGGAAGTTCACGTTTCCGTCGATCTGCAAAAAATCGCCTCGCTGCACCTCCCGCTTGATCGTGTTTTCCTGGCGATCCAAAGCAACAACGCCAACATCCCCGGCGGCAGCATTTACGCCGGCGGCAAACGTTTCAGCGTGAAAACCAGCGGCAGCTATGAATCGCTCGAAGACGTCAAAAACACCATCGTCCACGCGGCGAACGGCAGGATCGTTTACCTCAAAGACGTTGCCGATGTGACGTTTGGCTACGAAGACGAGAATTATCTGGCGCGTCTCAACGGCAGGCGCGCGGCGTTTTTGACGGCGACGCAAAAAGACCGCACCAATATTTACAACGTCATGGAAGGCGTTCGGGCGGAAGTTGAAAATTTCGCTGGCGAACTGCCGGAAAGTATGTCGCTGGAGTGGGTTTTCGATCAGTCTGAGAGCGTGCAGGAGCGTCTGGACAGTTTTTCCGGGAATCTCCTGCAAGGCGTGCTGCTCGTCGGGCTCGTCATGCTGCTGATTCTCGGCGCGCGGGCTTCGCTGATCGTGATTATCGCAATTCCAATCTCGATTTTGATCGGTCTTGGCTTTCTGGATTTAAACGGTTTCGGGATTGAGCAAATGTCGATCACCGGGTTTGTCATTGCACTTGGCCTGCTCGTCGACAACGCCATCGTCGTGGTGGAAAACGTCTCGCGTTATTTGAAAAAAGGCTATGGCTTTCGCGAAGCGGCGATTCGCGGAACCGGGCAGATCGCCTGGGCGATTGTCAGCGCCACCGCCACTTCGATTCTCGCTTTTTTGCCTATGATTCTCATGCAAAACCCCGCCGGTGAATTCATCAAAAGCATGCCGGTCACCGTGGTCTACACCCTCGCGGCCTCCTTGCTCATCTCGCTGATTCTGACGCCGTTTCTCGCCAGCCGATTTCTCAAGAAAAACGGCAAGTCAAAAGGACGGCTTGGGGAAAGGGTCGTGACCGGATTCGTCTCGACTGCATATCGCGGCAGCCTGCGATGGGCGCTGGATCATCCGAAGCTCACGGTGCTGGCGGCGGGGCTTGTTTTTGTCGGCAGCCTGGCGCTGTTTCCGCTCGTCGGCGTAAGTCTTTTTCCCAAAGCGGAGAAAGCGCAAATGTTCGTCAATGTTGAAGCGCCGGAAGGTACGAGCGTCGTGAAGACCGACGAAATCGCAAGAGAAGTTGAAAATATCCTGGCACAGGAGCCCGAAATCAGAAGCATTGCGTCGAATATCGGGCACGGTAATCCGGTCATTTATTACAACACCAACTCACGCAGCGAAGCGCAAAATCATGCGCAGCTTTACGTCGCTCTCAATCATGACAATATGAAAAAAATGGCGGAGCTGATCGAGCGCTTGCGTGAAAAATTCGCCGCGATTCCGGAAGCGCGCGTCGAAATCAAGGAATTCGAGCAGGGGCCGCCGGTCGAAGCGCCGATTGCATTTTATGTTGTGGGAGAAGAATTGGAAGTTCTGGAAGCGTTGGCGGCGGACGTTGCTGGAATGATCAAGGAAACGCCGGACGCGGTCAACATCCACAACCCGATGGAATTCCCGAAAACCGACGTCCACGTCAGCATCAACCGCGAGAAAGCCGGAATGTACGGCGCAGCGCTCGCCGATGTTGATCGCACGGTGCGCGCCGCGATTTCCGGCGTGCCAGTCTCGCAATTCCGGCAAAAGGACGGCGACAAACGCGACATCGTCGTACGCCTGCCGATTTCCGAACGCCCGCAGCTTTCTGATTTTGATAAAATCTACATCTCTTCCGTCACCGGCGGACAAATTCCGCTGAATCAACTGGCGCGCATTGAATTTGAGACCAACCCGGCGCAAATCACCCACGTCGATCTCGAACGCAGCGTGCTTTTGACGGCGGACGTGGCGGGCGAAAGAACCGTCGACGAGGTGACGCAGGAAGTTTTGCAAAAACTGGACGCTTACGAATGGCCGAAGGGCTATCGCTACACCATCGGCGGGGAACTGGAAAGCCGGGAAGAATCTTTCGGCGGTATGGCACAGGCAATCACCACGGCGATGGTCGCGATCTTTGGCGTGCTGGTTTTGCAGTTCCGCTCGTTCACGCAGCCGCTGATCGTTTTCACCGCAATTCCGTTGGCGATGATCGGCGCGGTGCTGGCGCTGCTAATCACCGGCAACACGTTTTCATTCACCGCATTCGTCGGTCTGACCAGCCTCGTCGGCATCGTGGTCAACAATTCGATTATTTTGGTGGATTACACAAATCAATTGCGGCGGGACGGCGTCGGCGCGCGCGAGGCGCTGCAACGCGCCGGGGAAACGCGCTTTCTGCCGATTGTTCTCACGACGGGCACCACCATCGGCGGTCTCCTGCCGCTCACGCTGCAAGGCGGCACCATGTGGGCCCCAATGGGTTGGACGATCATCGGCGGCCTCATCGTTTCAACGATTTTGACGCTGGTGGTCGTGCCGGTGCTCTACAATTTCTACACCCCTGAAAACACCTTCAAAAAAGAACTCCCGGAAGGCGGTGCGCCGAAAGCATTGATTCCAGGCTCCGCGGAATAATGCCAATTTTCTTGATTCTCCATACGTTCTCACCTGTCATTCAGGAGGTTAAGAGAAGCTTCATGGAAGCACTCGTTGATAAGATCATGATACTATCAAGGTACACGAAAGAGGCGCTGATCGCCACTTTTTTGCTCAGGAAAGAAACCATTAATTCGGCCGGGGCGCGCTCGCCTGCGATGGCGTTGACGTTCACCACCTCCCCTTCGCCCAACGTGGGATACTGGTCGAGCCGTTCATGCGGCAATTGGCAAACAAACTCAAAGAAACCATGGTTGAAGCTCCAGAAATTGTAGTGGGAGTTTGACGGTATAACTGGCGAACTGATGATAGATTCAAACATGAAATCATGGTTTTGGCATCTGGCTGTTAATTGAGATTGGATCGACTTTAAAATGCTCTGTTACAGGCTTAGCGGAGCTGTCTATAGGCAAGTAGGTTTTAGCCAATCTTGAACGCTTCGAATCGAAGACTATGTTTTCCGGAAGGCAGGCTTCAGCGATGTTACAATCATAAGAATATATCCGAGCGTAAGTAGTCACTGAAAAATAATCGGCACTTTTTGTTTTTTGAAATTTATAGTGAATTCGTCGCCGATTTTCACGAGAATATTTTCCAGAGCTTGGCTAAATGTCTTTTTGTTGAGGTAATGCTGCGGCTTGAGCCACTCATACTTTAGTGTCTGTTGAGTTATTTTTTGCCAATTTTTGGCAAAACTTAAATTCCCCAAACGGCAATCTCCAAATCACAAATAAATCTCATAAACCAATTTTCAAAGCTCAAACAAAGCCTTGTCGTGTTAACGGAGCAGATTGGAAATTGCGATTTGGAAGTTGTGATTTATTTGGAATTTGGTTTTTGTTATTTGGGATTTCTGGCTTGTCCAGGTTGGGGTTTACTGGAAAAACGATTAGTTTAGGAAGCCTGTTTGTTTCCTCATATGCTTTTTTTGTCATCTCGACGGCCGCGACTTATCAGGTTTTGGCGTTTGCGATCATCAGATTACGAGTGAACAACCCCATTCTGATCCACGCCTGCTCGGTTTCGGGCAATTTGGCGCGTACGCTTCCAAGATGATAGTTTTTTTTGCAATGTCCGATACCGCCTTCAATCTGATTGCGTTCCTTCTGTTTTCGCCGTCGCCATCGTCGTTCAGCGTCGGACGCCGGTGCTTTCTTTTTTCGTCCGAGCGGCTTGACCGTCGTGCGAATGCCTTGTTCTTTGAGATAAGCTCGATTTTCTCGCGTGCCGAAAATGTGGTCGACGCAAACGTAATCCGGCAGCCTGTCAAAGCGCTTTTTGAAGGCTTCGATGGAATGTTTTAACCATAAACTCTCATTGAAGTTATCGAAGCTCAAATAATCTGCGAACATGAAGCCGTTGACATGACTCAGGTTCACTTTGCGGTCAGGCGTATCCAGCGGTTTTCAGGGGCGAGCTTTCCGCCAAAAGGCATGGATTTTTCGAAAAGGGCGAGTTGGTTACAGGCTGCGTCGGAGAGCCTGTACATCAGAGCCACCGGTAAAAGTGCAAGGGTTTGACGGCACGGACGCCGATTATCGTGCATTTCAGGGGCTGAATATATAGGATTATCACAACTTAGCAAATTGTTTTTATTATGATTAGCTGACTTTTTCAGCAAACCCTAAATATTCCGAGCAAATGATTCGTCGGTTGGAAGTCTATGCTTCCAAAAACTTGTTTAGCTGCTCCTCATTAACATCTACACCCAGCCCAGGCGTGTCAGGAACCTTTATTCGACCTTCTTCGGGGACAAAAGCCGGCGTGACCAGTTTGTCTCTCAAGGGGTTCTCCGTCCGATCCAGTTCAATGAGAGGCTCAGGTTCGAAAAGCCTCCCCGGAATGCTGTCCCAGTTGCTCATCAAATGTAAACCGGCGCTTAGGGCGATCCCGGTTCCCCAGGAATGCGGTACAATATCTACCCCGAATGTCTGAGCCATACTCATCAGCTTTTTGACCTCCGTAACGCCGCCTGCCGCGCAAATATCAGGTTGCGCTATGTCCACACAACGATTCTTAAAAAGGTTCAAAAAGCCGGGGCGCAAATACTCACACTCTCCGCCTGCAATCGGTATGCTTGTGCGCAAACGCAGCTCGGAGTAGTTTTCGTAGTCTTCGGGACTTATAGGCTCCTCAAACCATGCGATGTTATACCGCTCGACCGCCCGCGCCAGTTGTAATGCTTCCTTCAACGAAAAAGCATGATTGGCATCAATCATTAGCTCAACACCCGGCCCTAAAACCTCGCGCACTGCCTGAACATTTCTAACGTCTTTCTCTAAACCCAAGCCGACTTTCATCTTCACGGCCTCGAAGCCGGCTTGCTTGTAAGAGAGCGCTTCGTCAGCCAATCGTTGAGGCAAGTTATCTCCTTCCGAAAAATATAAGCCGGTCGCATAGGCGCGCACTTTTTCGGATTTGCGTCCGCCAAGTAATACCGAAACCGGTTGCCCTAAAATCTTGCCCTTCAAATCCCAAAGGGCAATGTCCAGCGCACTCAATGCCGAAAGCATAATTCCGCGGCGAGCATAATCGAGTGAGCGGAGGTACATGGCGCGCCATAGGTTTTCCTGGTGCAGAGGGTCCTGCCCAATGAGCAGGGGCCGGTAAAAATCGATCGCAGACTTTATAACGTTTGCAGGACCATAACCCTCTCCCCAACCGTAAAGGCCCTCGTCGGTCGTAATCTTAACGAGACAGATTGTCCTCTCTGAATAATGCCACTGGGAAAAATAGAATTCTTCGTCGAGGGTCTGTGATACGGTGTATTGCTGCACTTCGGTTATTTTCATCTAACCTGCTCCGATTCTGAGTATAGAATTTTTATTTTCAATCAGCTTTTATAAACTTGCCTGGTATTACAACGTTAAGTCTGGCATTCTCGTGACCATGCTTCGCGTGGTCATGCAGCTTGTGGCGCTTCGCGCCGGTTCCGTCCGCACAATTTTGAACCTGAATGAATTGGCGCGACGCGCCGGGGCTGCATTCCAACGCGAAGCATTGGAACGAGAACGACACTTTTCTTGCGCGATCCCGCGGACCTAACGTTGTAATACTAGTCATTTCAGATCATTCGGCCCCAAACTTTTCAGTATTTTCCGGGTCTTCTCGGAATTTGGATTTATTTCCAACGCCCTTCGAAAGGCTTCGGCGGCGGCGCCCCGTCGTTTTTGCTCCAACAGCATCATGCCCAAGTTAAAGTGCAGCCTAAAATTGTTTGGTATCCTTGTAATTGCGTTGCGTAGAACTTCTATGGCTTCCTCGATTTTTCCCTGTTCACGTAGTACAATCGCGAGCTTGTTGTACGCCTCCGCCTGATAAAGGCCTAATCGGATTGTTTCTTTATAGTGATCAACGGCTTTGTTGTACTGTTTGGCGGTGTGACTAAAAATGCCAAGATTCAAATGGGCTTCAGCGTAGATTGGATATATCTCAATTGCATTTTCATAGAGATCAATGGCCTTTTTGGTATCGTTCTGTTTAAAATAAAGTGCGGCGACTCTCCCATATGCCAAATAGTGATTGGGGACAATTTTTAGAACAGTTTGAAATTGCTCCATGGCTGCTTGCAATCGGCCGGATTGTTCAAGATAATCCCCATATTTCCAATGCAGCCACCAGTCATGCGGGCTATTTTCAATTGCGTTGCGATATTTGGAATCAAGTGACGTCATGACGCCCGGCTTTGCAATTTCTGCAATTCTCCTGATCTCCTGAGATTGCTTGTCAAGGCGTTCCTTGTTGTAAATTTGGTTCGCAAAGGGAGCCTCTTTTTGGAACTTCATGTAAAAGAGATTAGCTAACCGGAGTTGTTCATTTTCAAAAAAGGCTAACAAACGAGCGCATTCACGTTCTGTCAGGAGAGAAGTATCTCTGTTTTTTCGCGCGCTGATCCAATCTGGCAATATTCCTTCTATCTCCTCGAAAAAGATTTTGGCCAAAAGATAATTGCCGGAAAAATTCTTATGCACATGTTCATAGAAAAGATTTGCACCCGGAATACCATTTGGACTGCCTTGCGAGAAGCTTTCATCAGCGTCAACCATTAAAACGCCCTCGCTTTCTTGGCCCTTTGCCGCGTCACGAATAATGCCATTAATCGTGCTGTCGGCGCGAAACCGCAATGCGTCGAGTTGACGCGCCAGAGCGTAATGTTTCTTACTTTTTTCGAACACACCCAAAAGTTCATAACATCGTGCAATCCTGAAATGTAAGTCCGCATATTCATCATCAATCATCGAAGCGCTGATGTAAGCGTCCAAGGCCTTTGCATAGTTTTGATCTCCCTCAAATGCGACGCCTTGCTGATAAAATCCGTCCCATTTTGATTTTTGTGAATCATCCAGTTGCTCGCTATGCAAAGAAGCAAATGGCGCGCTGTCCTTAAGATTTGTTGCAACCGTCGAAAAGATGATGTTAGCCTGCGCTTCTAATGCCGCTTCACGTATGTCTGTAAGATTTTTGCGGAAGTGTTGATAAACTTCTTGCAGATCGGGACTGCTTGCGCGCACCTGGTTTTCCAGAAACATGCTCATACCTTTCCAAACCTGAGGCTCGTCATCCGCACCGACTCGGGCGACAAGATTGTTGAAAAGCTGACTCAGTTTTGTTTTTTGCAGCGCTATACCAAACCGTATAAAAGAAAGACTCCCGCTTAACGGTGCGAAAACGGTTCCAGCGCCATATGGTCCGACGACTTCGTTGTTGCCCAAATAGACGAGAACAAGATCTGGTTCGTATTCAGTACACTCTCTGGCGATATCAAGCGCCACGTGGGAGTTGATCGCAGGCATTGCCAGTGTGATCACTTCAAAATTCGCCTGGCTGTATTGATGTTCGAGCAGTCTTTGTAGAATACGGCCGAAAGAAAAGGCGCCGTCCGGCGTTCCCGCGGCAGCCGAACCGCCTAATACAAAAATCCTGTAAGTATTACCAGGCTTGGTGTCAGAAAAAGAAAACGGATACGCTGTTCGCGCGATGGCGGGCGGAAAGAACCGCCAGACATATTTATTATTGTTATGTAAGGCTGAAGTCCCGTTCGTTGTTTGCTTGACGGCAATATCCGTGGGATATCCATAGTCAGCAATTCGCAGCCCCGCCTCGATGAGCAGTATGGCGACGGGAGCGATACAAATCGCGATAACACGGAAGATTAACAAGCGACGGTTAGAAGCCATTTGATTTCATCTTGTGTGACGTTTTTCACGGCATTCATTCATTTCTCAATCAGCATGGTTCATTTTTATCTCAGCAATATCATCCTTTTTGTCATCTTGATTTCCTCTGTCTCCAGCCTATAGAAATACAGGCCTGAAGAAACAACGCTTCCAGATTCATCCGTGCCGTTCCAAATTATCTGATGATTATTCCCTGGCTGTAGAGCGCTAAATTGAAAGGATCGAATTCTCTGCCCCAAGACGTTATAGATGACAATGCTTGCATCCGTTGTTTGGGGAACCGAAAAAATTATAATTGTTTCCGGATTGAAGGGGTTCGGATAATTTTGGGAGAGTGAAAAGTCTTCCGGCGCCTGAGGCGGTTCACGATCTATCACTTCAAAGAAAAGAACGCCATATTTAGGCAGGGTCAGGGAAGTATCAATGGCCGTTCCATTCAGCAGGTTTTTGAGAGCGTGTATCTTGCCGCTCCTAAGCGATATATCGAGCTTCGCCTCGTTTTTCCCTAGATTAACAACCGAAACAACGTCATTACCATTCGATCCTCTGACGACCTTCCAGGTGCAAGTCCTTTGAGAACCGTCGTGGTTTTCGATGATGTTCACGTCAGGAAGTTTGTTCGAAACAAGGGCAAGGGCTGTACTCTTCATAGCTTCAGCGCCATTGATTCGAATTATATTCCCTGACAATTGTGAAGAATGAGGCCTGCCATACTCATCCATTCCAAGACTAAAATCATCCAGAATGAGTGCGCCGCCATTATCCAAATATGATTGCAGTGCAGTCAGTTCCTCGTGCGTCACATATTCAGTTTTGTGTACGGCGATTACATCCCAATCCTGCCGTTGATCGATAATTCCCGCTGTGGCAAAACCAATAGGCACGCCTTCAAAGAACAAGGATTCATAGAGTTCGAACACATCGTCCATGTGCGCCGATTTGTTAATGGCCGAAGTTTCAGAATAGAAAATGCGAATCGGCTTTTTCTGCCGCTGCATCGCGGTGATTTCTTCACTGTAGGCGTTTAAATCCATCAAGGTGGAATGCACTTCATAGGTGACGCGAGGCTGTTGATTGTTTGAACCGGCGTAACTTTTCGTGACTGGTTGTCTCAGCGATCCATCTTCTCTTCTCGGCCAATACCACGTTTGGCTGACATTTAACCCAAGAGTGTGGGCAAGCCAATAAGTTGCACGAGCATAGGCAGGGTCCAAATATAGGTCCCTGGAGGTGGTGGTTGACAAGTAGTGCGCTTCAGAATTATAGACGATTTTATCCGGGCTGACCGATTTCAGGAAATCGTAGCTCATGCACATCTCCCGCCAGTCATAGGAATAGTGTTCCTGCCAGGCGAAAGGTCCTCCCCACATTCTATTATGCGATGCACCGGCGTCGTTGCCGATTATCTCACTCATCTCTGTTAGCTCTTCCAGATCTATGCCATGTCCTCTCTCATTGTCCGACCAAAGTCGCGGCATAATCTTGAGGTGAACTTTGGCGGCAGGATCGTTAGCGACGATTCGACCTTTGAGGAATTTGTACCAATCAGTGACCCGATCTTTGTTAAACGTGTGCCAATCGTACCATTCCGCCGTTCCGATCAGACTCTCACTGATTGGAATCTCGATTTCCACCTCGGCGAACGCGCCGAAGTTCGTGCCCCACAATGTGTTTAGACTGCCAATATCTCCATGCTTTTGTTGCAGCCAATCTTTGAACTTGTCGATGGTGAAATGGGACACTGGTCCACTTGCCCAATTCAGGACGCCGGTCGGTTTCCTGGTTGTGAAGAAATGAGGTTCGTTGACCAGCATATAGCCCAGTTCCGCATACTTTTTCCCGCTAATTTGGGGAACGGTTCCATCTAGCAGGAACCCCATCATCTCACGAGCGCCGGGGTTATCAATATCATATTCTGTAAATCTCACTCCGGCCCCGAGGTCGAATCCCGGACCGTACTTATCTAACGCCCATTGCGGCGCGCGTCGATGACTAATGAAGACGGAACCGATGTTGCCAGATGCAGAGGGCGCCGACACGTTCACGGCGCCCGATTGATTCACAACATGACGAGGCTGCATAAAGAACCCGTCATTGTCACCAAAAAACTCGGTCAATTCGGGTACGTCTGGCTTCCAGGTGTAGAATTCGAGAAAGACCGGTCGCCCATCGAAGGTCAGTTGGTCTCCTTCGTGATGCACGCTCGCCCAATCTATTTTTGGAATGGGCTTCCGCGTGTATGTGCTATCGATGAGTTTATTGATAAATCCAATTGAGGAATCCAGCATCGCAATAACGTCGTTTCGCTCAAAATCTGGCAGTTCATCCGCCATTTGCGAAGCCGTTGTGCCGTACTGCGTCATCAAGGAAGATACCATGCCAAAATATGATGTGTTCTCGGCAATGTGCGTTTCGTCCCATTCGGCATATTTCAAGAACACCTCTGCCGTTCGGACGGCCATTTTCTCTTTGAGTGTATCAATATCTTTCTGTTCCGCCTGCTCAATCAAGTCGTTCAGGATTGCAATTTTGTTTCGTGCAGTCTCTTCCAATGATTGTGCTTGAGCTTTCATCGGAAGGAAAAGCCCTGACATGAGCATTATCAAGAGAGTGAGTTGCAAACATCTTTTGCGGGAATGCTTTTCGACTTTGATCATTGGACTTGGGCTTATGAACCTTATTTTCAAAATTCTTCAACCTGAATAATTCATAAATCTCATGCCCACCGCTCCACGTCATTCCCGCCTGCACGCATTCGCGATAAAAAGAATGTGAATAACTTGCACTTTGTCCTGGAGGGACATTCGAAAATAGCCAGCCAATGAATTGGCTGGCTATTTTCGGTCGTCCCTCTGAGACCGATTTGAGTTATCCACAACCTTTTTATCGCGCGTGCGCCTGCGCGGGAATGACGTTTTGGGCGGCTTGAGCGTAATTTGAAAGTTTATGAATAATTCAGGCTAAACGATCAGCACAAAACGATTATATCAGTGCGCCGTGACTGATTCAGCAAAATTAACCACAAAAAATAGAGAAGGGCGTCTCCCTGGATCGGATATCATCGTGAGGAGACGCCCATTTTGCAATTTAAAACGAGCATTAGCCGAAAAACGGCTTGCTGACTATTTGACCAAAGTCATCTTTCTAATCTCCCGATACTCGCCGGCTGTAATTCGGTACAAATACACGCCAGTCGGCAGAGACGTGGCAACGTAGTTGATCCGATGGGTGCCGGCCTGAAGCCGCTCATCGACGAGAACGTCAACTTTCTTCCCAAGAAGATTAAAAACTTCGAGTACAACATGCTCATTTGCAGGCAGAGTAAACTTGAACGTTGTACTTGGATTAAACGGGTTCGGATAGTTTTGATCCAGAGTGAAGTCCTTGACAATGTTTTCGAAAGAGTGCTCAACAGATACTGCCGTAACAAACCCTTTCAAAACAGGATAATTGGCGCCCATCGTCCAGATGTTTTGATCTAATGTTGGATAACTGGCCCAGTCTGTTAGGGCGGTAGAATCCAACGCAGTTGCCGTTGCTGAGACGGCGTTTGCCGTATTTCTATTGTGATAATACATGGACTCATGCCACGTATCTACCGAATTTCCTGTGAGATCGCCGGAAACCGGACCTACCGGCCCTGGATTGGCACTCACGGCGCCATAAAATATGTTATTGGAAATCTCATCCAGAATATCGGGGGCGTAACCTACACTATCTAGTCTGCTTCGCGCAAGTATTCCGCCGACAACCTCAGCCCCCATGACAACGCCGTCAAAATAGTTGTTTCTGATGACATTCCCGTTTGGCCAGCCCCATGCAATGAGTCCTGCTGTGTGATTACCGCCGATGACCGTGCCATTGGTAATAAAACACTCTTCTACAGTTCTGCCAGGCTGAAAAACCGTTGCGGCAATACCGCCAACCCTGTTGCCAAACGAGTCAACGGTAAAGTTATCAAAACCAAGTCTGACCACACTTGACGGATTCCCCATATCGCCGATAAAGCCAACATTGACTGTGGCAAAATCGCCGTTGAAAATATACAGGTTGCTAATCACATGATAATCGCCGTCGATATGCCCATACCACTGGTTGAAACCGGCGCTCCGAAGAGGAACCCAGGTGGAATCCCCGGCCATATCGATATCCGCGGTCAAGATAAAATATGTTGAACTGTCCGTATCCAGCATGGCGTGCAATTCAGCGGGATTGCTGACTTGATATGGATTTGCTTCAGAACCATCGCCGCCGGCAAAAGGTGAAGTTGTTGTTTCATGGAATCCACGCAGCACCGGATAATTGTCACCCATCATCCAGGTGTTCCCAAAATCCAGTGTAGGATAATTTGCCTCGACGTTTAGGGCATTAGAATCTAACGCGGTTGCGGTTAGTGAGACGGCGTTTGGCGTATTTCTTTCATGATAGTACATGGACGCATGCCAGGTATCGACCGAATTTCCCGTGAGATCTCCAGAAACTGGACCGACTGGCCCTGGATTAGCACTCACGGCGCCATAAAATATATTATTGGAAATCTCATCCAGAATATCAGGGGCGTAACCAACACTATCTAGTCTGCTTCGCGCAAGTATTCCGCCGACAACCTCAGCCCCCATGACAACGCCGTCAAAATAGTTGTTTCTGATGACATTCCCGTTTGGCCAGCCCCATGCAATGAGTCCTGCTGTGTGATTACCGCCGATGACCGTGCCATTGGTAATAAAACACTCTTCTACAGTTCTGCCAGGCTGAAAAACCGTTGCGGCAATACCGCCAACCCTGTTGCCAAACGAGTCAACGGTAAAGTTATCAAAACCAAGTCTGACCACACTTGACGGATTCCCCATATCGCCGATAAAGCCAACATTGACTGTGGCAAAATCGCCGTTGAAAATATACAGGTTGCTAATCACATGATAATCGCCGTCGATATGCCCATACCACTGGTTGAAACCGGCGCTCCGAAGAGGAACCCAGGTGGAATCCCCGGCCATATCGATATCCGCGGTCAAGATAAAATATGTTGAACTGTCCGTATCCAGCATGGCGTGCAGCTCAGCAGGATTGCTGACTTGATATGGATCGCCTTCAGAACCGTCGCCGCCGGCAAATTGCGCATTTGCGGCGCTAAACATGATTGACAGCGCAAATACTGTCAAAGAAATCTTTCTAAATGGATTGTGAAAAATATTCATTCCATGACCTCCTTCATAAATCAATTTGTAAACGTTGGGTTCGGTTTTTTGCTCTACGAAATGAAGCGAACCTGACTACAATCAACCATTAACAGAAAGCATTGCGTGTGAACTTTTGGCGGATCTCTTTCATTGCACATAATCTTAACCCTTTTTATGATTCTTCTTCTACAGCGCTTCTTATCTTTTCTTATGGTTCAAACTTCGCGTGGTCATGCAGTTTTCGGCGCTTTGCGCCGGTTCCGTCACCACTACTTTGAACCTGAACGAATCGGCGCAAAGCGCCGGAGCCTGCAGTCCAACGCAAAGCATTGGAACGAGAGCGCGGCTTCTACTACCCAGTTTGAGAGACTTAACGTTGTAATACTAATCATCTTCAAGAAAGCTGCCGTACGTATTCTCAAGTCTTTAAGTCAGGTCAGGCGGTTGATGATTCCATAGTCTTGAATTAAGTCGTTGGTTTTAGCCTAATTATCGGACTGCCAAATCCGAATGTATTCAATTTCATAATCCGCCGGCAGGTCTGCTTCTTCCGGCAGTCCCAGCCAGGGAAAGGTTTCCGAATCGAACCATATCCAATAGGCAACGTCCGTAACCCACCTGTCATTATCAGCGCCATTATTTGTAACGGCGGATTTGAGTATTGTACCGTCAGGGTGTAACGCTCCGTCTACATACACTTTAATAGAGTCTGCCGTCCAATGAAAACCATAGACATGGAAATCACTCGCCGTATTGTGGTCAGTTTGTATGTTGCGCGTATGCGCGGGACCATTTCCACCCGGCAAATAATATGGGTTATCAGGGTCCCAGCTAATCATGTTGAGCTTGAGTCTCTTTCTCCAGGCGTCATTTGTCTTGTGCCCCCCAAACATCTCAAACATATCCAATTCGGATTGAAATCCGGTGGTCCAGAAAGAACTGGTTACCGGTGCATCAGCGGCTTTGCACATGATTTCCATGTAGCCATATTGGAATTGGTTTTTGCTGATGACAGCAGCCGTTGTAATATTTTCGAAAGCTTCTCCCGTGTTCGGATGCACTGGAGGATCAAAATTGTAGTTTGGCTCCCAGCGGCTTTGAATTTTTAGCTTTCCGTCTTCTATTCGTACATTGTCCGTCGAGAATTGAGAAGGCGGTCTCCCTATGAAATTTGATTTATATTCTCCACCCGCCCCCTGAACAAGCCACTTCGCTGTATCCAACTCAGCGTCTTCAAACTCGTCACTCATTTCCTCTAATAGCATCCAACCCCCGGCGTTTGTGGTATCGGAAAGAGGGTAAAATGTCATACCAGGGTCGGTCACAGGGTCAGGCGGAAAATTGACCCCAATATCTTGCTTGCAGGCTGCACCAAACAAAGCCCCAAGAAGAATGATGACGTGAAACTGAATAAGTCTTGATTGGATCATACTTACAGTCCTTTGTCTGAAATAATATAGAATGCTGTATACAATAGACGGCGTACCTGTCTCACTTTTTCGGAAATTACGATACTGGTCGCGCCATCACTTAACTTGACAATGTTAAGCTCTCATTAGCCGCGTGCAAGCGTACATCAAAAAGAAACCGCGGTGCAAATTACTTTAACTGATGTTACGCACTCTCGGAAATTTCCCCAATAGCACCTGAGAAACGTCACTTTTACGTCATTCCCGCGCAGGCGGGAATCCAGTCAATCGCGCACAGCCCCTGG
>CAXHAT010000130.1:0-23344 GCA_964014485.1 uncultured Deferribacteres bacterium | reverse complement strand
CGAAGTCTCGCCGCCCACCTTGAGCGGATCGACGGAGGCGTCGGAGGTAAAATAAGAAAACGTTCCCTGCGTGCCCCAAAGATCAGGCGCGCACATGGCGGAGAGCAATGCGCCGTTGAATTTTTCCGGCGGAAATGTGATCGGTACGCGCAGCACGTGACTGAAAATGCCGTGCTCGCCTAAAATCGTCCAGAAGCTTTTGCTGCGGCGCAGGAATTTGACGACCGGCTTGCCCAGCGGAATCTGAAATTTGCCCAATTTCAACGTCCGGCTCGCGCCGCCGACTTTGGACGACGACAATTCCGGCAGATAGCTTGCCTTATCGCGCGAAAGAAAATCGAAGATGCTGTGTTTGCCCGGATTGGAGCCGGTTGCGAACGACGACCAGGCGACGGGCGAGAGCGCGGGATACGTGGTTTGTAAATGCGAGTATTGACCCTGCTCGGCGAGTTTTTGCAGGTTCGGCAATTTGCCTGCTTTCATCAACGGCTCGGCGATGGTCGGTTCCAGACCGTCGAGGCCGAGCACGACGACGCGCTCGGTTTGCGCGTTCGCCAACGCTTTCCGGCTTTTAAAAAAACGAAACAGAACGCGGATCGGCCAGGTCATGAGCGTAAAGAACGCCATGAAAAAACTGGCGAACAGCATGAGAAAGGAGGTCAAAAACGCGAACCCCGCGCCGGGGCCGATGTAGGCCGACGCCGGTTGGGCGTCAAAAGAGAGAAGAACGCTCGCCGCGAGAATCAGGCAGAGCGAAAGGTATTTTCGCATGAGATTTTCGTGATGTTCCGGATGCAGTCGCGCGCTTGCATTTTGCGCCTTTTAAAAACGGCTCGTCTCGGTGAGCGAAAGAGCGCGCCGGAGACGGCAAATCTCACGTTTCATACCTGCGTTTGCGGCAAGTTGCTGATAATCAGAAGAAAACATGATGACGAATTTTGTGTTCATGGAATCAGTCTAAAACGTAAACAACCCGAGCCTAATAATTTATACACCGAAAACTCTCATCAACGAACAGCACGCACATAAAAAGTAGCGGCAGAGTGCTGCCAATAACATCGGCCATGGAAAAAGTTGACGGTCCAAATCTCTGAAGAACCCATACCTTGTGTCCAAATCCAGAAATGTTTTTTATCGAAAACCGTGTCAATATGTAAACCGTTTTTATTTTCTTGAGACATTACCAGTGACTGTGCTTCTTCTAATGTCGGAAAACGCCAATCATCGAAACCGGCAAAACGCGTACGATTAAGCTCATATATATAAATTTCAGCATCGAAATAGGACATCCTGTCATCTGACCCGGACTTCTGCCACATTCGTCCAATTGCTAGATCGAATATGATTGTATTTGATCTAAGTCTTCTGCTGATAAAGTAGTGTGTACAACCATGTCCATTGGGGTTCAAATCGCGATCGAAAAAATCCTTTTCCTGGATCATTTTTTCAACATGTTCTTCCAAAAGCTCTGCCCGTGTATGACGCAACCAAGCGGCGTTGAATATAACATTTCGGAGGTTTTTTAGATTTAACGGTAGCTCAAAATTTAATCCGGTCGTTTTAACGCGCTCGTCAAGCATTTCACGAAAATAGGCTTCCATCTGGTCGGTCCATTCATCGTCAAAGCGCTGCTTTGTGGGCAGAGCCAGGAACTTTTTCACGAACAAATATTCCATTATCGAGCGGTGGGCGAATTTGAAGCGATCTTTGGCGTCGCGGTTGAGCAAGGAGCGGCCGGTGAGCTGCCAGGATTCAATCTCAAAACCGAAGTCCTGCGCGATTCGGTCGATCTCTTCCAGCGGCACGCGCTCGCCGCCGAATTCTTCCCGTCTGCGATACATTTCCAGCGCCAAAACCTCACAGAAATCACGCAGGGTTTCGGGATCGACTCCCTCCACCTTGCCGCGCTCGCGCTCCAGCCAGGCCATGATCATTTTTTCGTAAAGTTGGAAGGAATGGTCGTAGGTCTTCCGCTCGTCGAGCAGATCTTCGATATAACTCAGGAGCATGGGGCGGGCGGAGAGCCGAGGAATTTTATCAACAATGCGGCGGGCAAGTGCGCGTTTTTTGCGTTGCATCAGCGGGTAACGCTTGCGCAGAAATGCGTCGACTTGCTTGTCGTCGAAGGGCGAAAGATAAAGTTTGTGGAAAAAATATTCGCTCGCTTCGCCGCCCTTTGTTGGGGCGAGTTTAAGTACGCCGGTTTGTCCCGGCTCTTCTTCCGCTGTGGGAAAAAACTGCGTACGGCAGGTGATCAACACTTTCTGGAATTCCTGCGTCATGTCACAGAGATCACGCATGCGCTGAGCATGGTCGACGATGGCGAGCACGTCTTCATCCAGCGCGTCGAGAAACAGCACTTTTCCCGGTTTGTCTTCCACGGCGGCGATGCGCTCGTCTGAGCCTTTCAGACCGAGGGGAATGACTTCCAGACGCCAGGGTTTTCGGCGTTTGAGATAGCGCGCGTAGTAGTTGAGCACAAAAGCGGACTTACCCATGCCGGAATCGGCGAGCAAGGCGATGTATTTATGGTCGGTGCGCTGATCAAGCAGGCGATCCATCGCTTCGAACAAGTCCTCGCGCGTGCCGCCTTCCTGCCCCGGCTCCACGCCAAAGGCTGGGTCGATGTTGTTCTGGCATTTGGGAGGAATGTAATAGCGCGTGGCGCGGTAAATGTCCGCCGGGGTATAAAGCGTCGCCCCAAGACGCTTGCGCAGAGAACGGTTGTCGCGAAAAGCGTCCCACCACGGCTTGACGGCAGCCAGCAGCGCGGCAATCACACGCAACCCGCCAATCACCGCCATCAGCGCAACGACAATCGTTACGACGGTTCCAGCAACCGAACCGCCAACGAAGTCAGTCAATATTTTTTGCCAGGTTGAATCGGGAGCCATAGGCTTGGGAATCAAATTAAGTCCGAACTATCACGCAGCGGCAGGCAGAATCTTCAGCATATCCGGGCTTGCTAGATGACCGTTTCCGCTGTCGGGATCGAGTTTCAGGAAAGCCGAGACGGAGGGCGATGCGAGTATCGGCAGCAATTCTTTTTTGTCCGATTCTGCGAGTTTCCGCCAGCCGTCAAAGTCGATAACCGGGAACGCGGACAGTGCGCGATAGCTTACCAACGTAAATTGAACAGGCTTGAGCGTGTCCGCCGAAACGTATAGCACGACGCCTTGACGAAGGCGAAGGGCCTTTTTCCGTGCGTTCATCGCCTGCTCATCAAAAACGACTTCCAAAACATCCCCTTCTTCATCATAAGAGAGCCGCATTTTCTACACCTCGGTTTTTATTATACCGGATAAGCCGTGACAACAAAATTATTCGGTTTCCCCGATTGCCATCTAAAGAGAACGACGACCTCGATCTCACCATATCCGTCTAAAAGCAACGGGAAGCGTTTGTTATAATAGAATTTGTCCGGGAGTAAGGGATCTTGTGTGCGTTTACCCGAACGAATTGTTTTGATAACGTTAGCGCGATGATCTTCCAATTCCGGATGATGTTCTACAATATGCATCCACCGTTCATCGGTCAGATAAACAATATCACCGTGTTTATCCCGGATATTTTCGCGCAATCCGAATTCCTTGCTTTATTTGATTGAATCTAACGTTTTTTCAAGAATTCACAAGTATTGTATTAATTTGAGTACTCGCCTTGCTCACGGTATTTTTCAAACCAGGCCAAAACATGAGCGACTTTGGCGATGAGTTGGCTGGGGCGAGCAACAATGTTATGATACGCTCCTGGAATTTGAACGAGCGCCGTATCAATTTTTCGCAGTTTCAGTGCGTGATACATTTGCTTGGCTTCAGAAAGCGGCGTACGCAAGTCGGCTGTGCCAACGAGCACCATCGTCGGCGTTTCCACGTTGCCAACCAGCGAAATCGGTGAATATTTCATGTAGATTTCTGGATTTTCCCAAGGCTGGCCGGGATAGCGATAATTGAAATAAGCGTAGTAATTATCGGCGACCAGCACCTTGCTGTACCAGTTCATCACCGGCTTGGCGACCACCGCCGCTCTGAAACGATTCGTTTTGCCCACAATCCACGCCGTCATAATGCCGCCCGCACTGCCGCCAGTGACGAATAGATTCTTCTCGTCAACGTATCCTTTGGCAATCACCGCGTCTACGCCCGAAATGAGATCGTCGTAGTCGTTGCCGGGATAGTCGTGGTAAAGGAGGTTGCCGAACTCTTCGCCGTAGCTGGTACTGCCGCGCGGATTGGCGTAAAGCACCACGTATCCTGCGGAGGCGTAGAGTTGCACTTCAGCGGAGAATCTGTCGCCGTAGTTCGAGATCGGGCCGCCGTGAATTTCTAAAATGAGCGGATATTTCTTGCTTGGATCAAAGCCGGGCGGTTTGACGATCCAGCCGTGAATTTTGCGCTGGTCGTGAGAAGACTCCCACCAAATTTCTTCAACTTCGCCAAGCTCGCGATGGCTCAGCACGTCAGTGTTAAGCTTGGTGATGAGATTGACGTCACTTTTGCTCTCCTCCAAAACAGCAATATCCGCCGGGTATTCAGGCCTGCCGTGCGTATAGGCAATATCTCCAGCAGTAGAGACTGAAAATGAACCGCCGCCGTATGGCCGTCCCAATGAAGTTCCGCCCAAGCTTTCAGCAAGAATCTTTGTATTGCCGCTTGTCGCTGCATAAGCAACTTTCGAATTCCCTTGATCATCATAACTAAAGTAAACGCCCTTCCCGTCACTGCCCCACTCCGGGTTGGAAACCGAGCGGTCAAGCTCGCCCGCAAGCACGCGCTTGCTGCCGCCGTCCCGGTTCATGAGATGAAGTTGCGTGACCTGGTAGGTCTGAACCTTGTCTTCGTAACTGAGCCAGGCGATTTGCTTGCCGTCCGGCGAAACTGCCGGGCTGTGATCCGGGCCGTCGCGATCCGTCAGCGCTTGAAACGAGCCGTCTTCGAGCGAGACCGAATAAATTTCAGAATTCCTGAACTCATACTCCCAGTTCGGATTACGATTGGCGGAGAAAATGAGCGTCTTCGCATCGGGAGTCCAAGCCGGTGCGCCACTGTGATGAAATGATCCGCTCGTCACTTGCCTGGGCGTGCCGCCTTCCGACGGCATAACGAACAAATGATTATATCCCGGCTTCAAATAACCCGCGCCGTCGGCTTCATGCCGCACTCTCGTGATCACGCGCGGCGCTTCCGCCCATTCGGCCCCCTTTGGTTTTTTCGGCGCTTTCACCAGACTGGGTTCAGCCTCTTCCACCAACATCGAAAATGCGATCCATTTGCCGTCCGGCGACCACGTTAAATGGCGGGGCGATTCTGATAACTGCCCGACTTGCGCCGATTGGCCTGTGTCCATCCAGCGCACAAAGACTTGCGATCCTTCGTCCGTCGCAGCAACATAGGCAACTCTCTGCCCGTCCGGCGACCAGCGCGGCGACGACTCGCGCCCGTCGTTTGAGGTCAATTTTCGATGATCCGAGCCGTCCGCGTTGATGATCCACAGGCTCGGCGCCTTACGGTCTTTCATAATGTTCATTGAGTTTCGAACGTAAACAATCCGCCTGCCGTCCGGCGAAATTTGCGGATCGGAAGCATGCTCCAGTTGAAATACGTCCATCTCGGCAAAAGGCGGCTTGATTTGGGCAAAGCCGTTAACAAACATCATGAACGTGATCAACAACGACGACAACTTGATAGCTTTTACTTTCATCGACTTTTCTCCAAACGGTAAATTTTATATTTCATTGTCTGGTTGTATGTTAAATGGTCGATCAACCAAAGTTAGTCTATGACGCTACGCATCGGCTCTAAAATACAAAACCAATCTGCATCGTCATTCCCGCGGTAGGCGCCATTTTCTAGATTCCCGCCTCCGCGGGAATGACGTAGAAGGCGTCTTCCGGGGCAAAGCGCGTAACACCAGTTAGTCTATTGTATTTTTCGCGCTGTCAATGCGCAATCCAACATCGGGAATATGCCAGACGTCGTTTTCAAGATCAACGCCGCCGCCCATTTTTTCCTGCACAACGCGATCGATAACAAAGACGCCAGTTCTAGCCATCTCATCAAATGTATCAACGCCGTCGTTGGGAAAATTCTGCCTCGTTCGGTGGATATTGAACTTGTTTGAAAACGTTCTGCCGAAAGCTTGCTCCACTCCCTTTTTGCCAATCATGAAACCCAGCAATCCGCCCCAGGTCGCCGTGGGATTATCAGAATCCCAGCCTGCCAAAGCGCCAATTTTGATGGTTTCCTTGAGGTCGCCTTCACCATAAAACAGACTCACCAGGCTCGCCGCGAAATTAATTCCCGCGGCAAAACAGCCGTTGCAATGCAGACCTTTGGCGGTTATGTGATACCCGTCTTCTTGATTGACCTGATACCTTTGGTAGATTTCGTCCCGCGTTGCTTCCCATGGGGTGTTGGCGCGGTATTTTTGCTTAACAAAGTCAAACATTTTCGCGGGGTAGGAATCGTCAGGCAGCCGCATGCGGGCATGGTCCGCCATCCACATAATTTTTTCTTTTATCGGCAATTTTTCATCTACAAGAGAAGCCAGGGCGTGCAAAATCACATAAAACTCCGAAATCCAGGCGGCCTCTCTTCTGGCCGTCACGCGGATGGGTAAGCGGGCAATTTCGAGCGCGACGTCCGGGCGGGTCGGCGCGAACAGACCGAAAATTTCCGTTGTCAGTTGCGCGTCGATCATGTCAAAATGCGGGTTGTTTGCCGGGCTGCTGGTTTCCGGAGGAACTATGCCTTGCCGCATAAGATCGAAAGCCGCTTGGTTGGAAACCCACAAATAGTTTTCCTCTTCCGCTTCGATGTGTTTCAACCAGCCTTCCTTTATTTGCTGCGGCGATAAAACGCTGGTTCGATGCGTATAGAGAAGGTGCTGATACATATACTCGACGTCCGTGTCGTCGTCCGCGCCCCAGAGTTCATTTTCATCGCGAAACACAAAATCAATCGTGGGCGAGACGGCGCTTGGCTGGCCTTCTCCCCAAATGCTCGGTTGATCCGGCTGTCCCCAATCGTCTCTCGTATAGAATGCTCCCGTTTTGATCTCGCCGATATTTCCGATTTTATCCATTTCCGTCACCAGGCCGGTCCAGTTGGCGATGCACTGCCCCAGCCAAAATCCATACAATTTATCGGCGTAGAGTTTTCGGGAGATCATTCGATCCGACGGCTTTGGGATATACTTTTTGTAACTCAGCATCGGATCAACAACTCGAGCCGCCTGATTTTTATATCTGTTTGTGTCGCACGACCAAGCGGCAAACATCAGGAAGACGACAAAAGGCGTCGTTGAAAAAAGGCGGGGCATTAGCATTGTCATTGACTCTCGTAAACGGAGGAAAAGCTACTGGCGTCAAAAAATCTGGGCCGGAAATGGCGTCATCCTGTACAAAATAGAACGCAAGTGAAGTTTGTCAATGAAAAGATAGCTTCGGTTGAATCGCCTTGTCAAAATTGAACAGAATACTCATTCTATGAGCGATTTTTCCAACTTCATTTCGACAATTATTCATAAGCGTGTAATGAACGAGCCGTCTGAAAGTTTTCGAGTCGAACAGATCGATCATGTAGAGCTTTTGGTTCCTTCGCGCCAGAAAGCGGCGGCTTGGTATGAGCGCGTTCTTGGCCTCAAAATTGTTCAGGATATGGCATTTTTCGCCAAAGACTCGGGCGGCCCGCTTATGATCTCCAGCGACGGCGGCAACACCAAGATTGCATTATTTCGTGGCATTCCTTCGATGAGTTCGCAGAGTTCAAACATGGTGCGCTTGGCTTTTCGCGTTACCGCAGACGGTTTCTTTGATTTTCTCAAGCACATCGAAAATGTAGCGGTCTATGACAAAAGAAATGAACCGGTGACAAGAGACGCTGTGGTCGATCATGAAATTTGCTTTTCGATATATTTTAGCGACCCTTGGGGAACGCCTTTGGAAGTAACGAGCTACGACTACTCGGCCTTGAAAAAAGATTTGGCATTCAAGTAGGGAAAAAACGTGTACGCAATCTGTCTTGCTGCTTCAGATCAATTGTAAATCTCAAATTATTTATTCAGGAGAAAAATCATGGCAATGCAACATATTACCTACACGGAAGCGCGCAAAGAAATGAAAGCCGGCGACGTCATCGCTTTTGGCGGTAAAGGCCACTTTTCAGAAATTATCAAATTCTCAACACGCTCCGCGGTTTCTCACGTCGGCATTGTTCTGCAGACTAAAATTGTCGAAGAAGAAAGCGGCCGTTTTTTTAATCAAATCGTTGAATCCACCGGGCACGACGGCGTTGGTGTTTACCGCCTGAGCGACCGCCTTGAGTACGACGGAGAAATCTGGTGGCTGCCCCTGCGGCGGAACTTGTGGGAACAGAAATTTGACCGCAAAACATTCTATAATTTCTTGTTTAATGAAGTCAAGGGACGGCCGTACGATATGATTCAAGCCGTCAAGTCCGCGCTCGATCTTTTGGACAAGCTGCCGCTGACGGACATCAAAGGCCCAACGCGAAACAGTGAAGATTTCGAAAAGTTCTTCTGCTCGGAGCTGGTCGCCGCCGGGCTGGAAAAAGCGGGAATGACCGGCGCAATTAACGCCTCGGAAGTGACTCCCGTCGATCTTTGTCGATGGGATATCTATGAAGATGACTACTACATGTTGAAGGGCGAAAAGACCAAACTAATTTCTCGCCACAATTCCCTTGATCCCTCCGCCTGGAGCAATTGAGAATTGGGTAAAAACATGAGCCAGTTCCAACTCTCGAAAACCGCGACTGAACTCAAACGTTCGGTCATGCGCGATTTGATCCCATTGGCCGTCCAGCCCGGCGTTATTTCTCTCGCCGGAGGCCTGCCCACGAATGAGTGTCTGCCGGTCGACGAACTCAGAAGCTGCACGGATCGCGTGCTTTCGAGAGACGGATTTCGCGCCCTGCAATACGGCCCGCCTTTCGCGCCTTTACGCGACTGGCTGGCGGAATACATGCGTTCGCAGGGCGTGAATTGTCTTCCCGAAAACATCTTTATCACCAACGGCGCCCAGCAGAGTCTCGCGATTCTTTCGCGTTTATTCGCGGATCGCGGCGATTCGTCCGTGATCGAATCGATAACATTTACCGGCATTCACCAAATCACGCAAGGGCGCGGCTTACGAGTAACGGCGGTGCCGACCAATTTAGAAACCGGCGTGAGCGTCAATGCGCTCGCTGAAGCTTTCGCGCAAAACCCGCATCCGAAATTCGCCGTACTTATCCCAAATTTTCACAATCCGCTCGGCGTAACCATCAGTGTTGAAAAAAGGCGGCGAATCGTCGAGTTGGCGGCGAAATACCAAGTACCGATTATCGAAGACGATCCTTACTCACCGCTCCGTTTTAAGGGCGAATCTATTCCGCTTTTGAGCGCCATTGACGAGGCGGAGAAAATCATTTACGTTGGTTCCTTTAGCAAAATGCTTGCACCGGCTGCCAGACTTGGCTGGATTGTCGCGCCAAAAGAACTGGGTGAAAAGATCACCGTGTTACGTGAATCCTTCGATTTGGAATCTTCTCAACTCGTCCAGCGTACGGTGACGGAATTTCTGACCAGCGGCGGCCTTGAGTCGAATTTGGCGCGGCTGAATACGACGAATTCCAAACGATGCACTGCGCTAATGGCGGCATTGAAAGAACATTTCGAACCCTTGGGCGCTTTCTGGACCAAGCCTGAAGGCGGATTGTTTGCGTGGATTACCTTGCCGGAACACATTGATGCATCAGCCTTGTTTCAAAAAGCCGTCGCCGAAAAAGTCGCTTATATTCCGGGAAACGCTTTCGCCGTGGAAGGCGGATTTCAAAACACGATGCGGGTGAATTTTAGCAACGCGACTTCCGAGAATATTCGTGAAGGCGTTCGGCGCTTGGCCAAGGTTATCGAAAGCCGATGACGATAATTTGGGAGTAAAACGCTTCAGCGTTTTCTTTGCTGGCATCGGAGATGATGAATCGTGCATTCCGTACCCAAGTAACTGATTGAAAAAGACCTTGCTACTCAGATAATCAAAGAGGAGAACCGAGTGGAAAACCAGGTTGCCTATACTTCGAAAGTCCGCATCGAACGCATCAAAGGTCCGGAGCGCAACGCTTGGCTGCCGGTAACGCCGGAGCCGGTAAAATTCGGCGTGCATTCTGAAGTTGCTGAGCACTACGGCGTTGATCCGAATGTTTTTGATCCAACCGCGACCACATTGGATTACATCGTCGCGGCGGCGGGCGGCTGACTGACGGGCACGTTTGGCGGCGCGCTGGAGGCGCGCGGGATATCTGCAAGCGACAAACGCTTGATTTCCGAAGTTCGCGGCGAAATCGAAAAAGACGGCAAGGTTCTGGTCATCAAACGCATTCACGTCGATTACAAACTCAAAACCGACGCGTCTCACAAAGAAACCATAGATCGCGTCCACGGTATGCACGCCGATTTTTGCCCGGTCGCACGATCGATCAAAGACTCAATTGCAATCAGCACTTCTTTTGAGCTTGTGTGAATGACTTCCGTGAGTAAATTTCGCGGAGTCGCTCCTTCGTGAAATGTTGTTCACAGGCGTTCAGCTTGTTTAAATCAGCCCGTTTTGGTTGCAGTTTTCCTTCGAATTCACACATTACATAAACTCACTTTCAAGGCGGTTTCACCAACCTTCTACAAAAATGCGGGAAGTCGGAGAAATTATTTCTCAGCGCTACAAGCTGCTGGAAAAACTTAGGTGAAGGCGGCATGGGCGTGGTTTACAAAGCTGAAGACTTGCAGCTCAAGCGCCGACTCGCCTTGAAATTCCTGCCGGAATACCTCGAGCGCGACGCCGAAGCCAAAGAGCGCTTTTTACGAGAAGCGCAAGCTCCTTCCGCCCTCGATCATCCCAACATCTGCACCATCTACGAGACCGGCAAGACCGAGCAAGGGCAATCTGCATGGCGATGGCGCTTTATTTTCCAATGCAGCTAAACCTGTTCAGGAAATTCGTAAAAAGCGTCAGGTAGAGAGTTACTTGACAGAACGATTCCAGGAAACAAACTAAAGCAAATGAATAAATTCTTTCAGGTTTAAAATGGTGTGACAGAAGTCTGCCCAGAGTTGTGTGCTCTGCATCAGTTCGTTATCGGTTATGTCGTAATTTTTTGCCTGTTTTAGCAAAAATGTCTTCGCTTTTGAAAGCTCCGGCTCAGTCGGTTTTCGTGAAAAGGCGGTCAAATAGATTTCTTCGACAAGTTTTTTTATCGATGTATTTTCCCCAGAGGTAAGCAACCGGTTCGCCCAATATTCGGCTTGCTGATGTACAAACGGATCGTTCATCAACATCAAGGATTGTGCAGGTACGTTCGTTGTGTTTCTACTACCGAATGTCGTCATCGGCGAGGGCGCATTGAAGGTCAGCATCATCGGCGAGAGAAAGTTGCGGCGCACAGCAATGTAAATGCTGCGTCTGCCGTCGCCGTCCAGCGGGCCGGAAGCGGCGGGGCGACCTCGACCTTTCATGAAGTCCGTCAGATGAATCGGAACGGGCTTGCCAAACATTGTTGAATCCAATCTCCCTGAAACCGCCAAAACCCCGTCACGAATCGCTTCAGCTTCCAAACGGCGAACCGGGAAATGGTGCAGAAAAGTATTTTGCGGGTCGAGCTTTCGATTCGTTTCGACAGCAGTTGCTGAACGTCGAAATGTGCTCGTCAGCAGTATATTTTTCAGCATTTTCTTGATCGACCAACCGTCTTCAACAAAACGAAGCGCCAGAAAATCGAGCAGTTCCGGGTGGCTCGGCAATTTACCTTGCAGACCAAAATTGTCAGGCGTTGAAACAATCCCCCGTCCGAAAACATGTCGCCATAACCGATTGACCACGACGCGCGCCGTCAAGGGATTGCGCGGATCGACCACGGCTTCCGCCCAGGCCAGCCTGCCGTCGCCGTGCTGCGGGAAATCGAAATCAACGGCGTCCACTGCGGAAAGGAATTGTCGCGGAACGCGCTCATCGCTCTCCTGAGCGATGCTGCCGCGCACAAAAACGGGGCTAAGAATCGCCTCGCCTTCAGTCAGCCCCATAAATCGCGTCGAGTCATAAAGCTGTGAAGCAAGGCTGTCACATTGGAAAACAAGCGCTCTTAACTTTTCCGACATTGAGCGCTGGTTATCTTGTGAAATCGCTTTTTCAATCTCCGAAGAAGCGGAAAAATCAGGCAGTGAATCATTGAAAGCCGCTGCAAATTCCACTTCGATATAATCTTCCGGCGTTAAATGATAAACGTGCTTGTCGTAACGCCCTGGCAAAAATTCAAGATACGCTTTGCGGTTTTGCACCAGAGAAAGGTCAAAAGTGTACGTCTTTAGCGTTGAATCTTTGACAACCTGCTGCAACGAACCGTAGAGCGGATCTTGAATCAATTGAAAATTGTCAACGATGATGCGGATCGTCCCGTTTTTTCCAGCGGCTCGGACAAAGATGGAGTCATGTTCGATGACAAAATTTGGTGAGCGCAAAGCCCCGTGCACGCCTTTTTTGAAATAGCGACTTGAAGCGACGCCGTTTATAATCTCTTCTACTTTTGCAGAGTCTACGTTAAACACAGGTTCGCCTTTCAAGGGAGTCTCGCCGAAAGCCCAACCGTCTGCATGCCAATCGCCCCAATCGCCGTTTCTAAAATCTCCTAGAATGACAAAATCATGAGACGGCGCCAAAGGCGGAGCTTCTGAAGCAGCGGCGCTTGCTTCGGGAAAATCACGGGCAAAGTGAGCGCGGATTTCCTGCTTCAGCTTTTTTAACTCCAAGACTATCGCGTGTTGTTTTTTGGATTTTCGCGCTGGAAGCGGCGTGATTCGAGAGCTTTCAATCATGCCGTACATCGCGTAGTAGTCGCGCGTCGGAATCGGGTCAAATTTATGATCATGACAACGCGCGCAACTCACCGTGAGCGCCTGGAACGTTTTCGAGGTCACGTCAATCACATTGTCGATGCGATCCGCTTCTTCCTGTCGCGTACTCACCGGGCTGTGTTTTCCTTCTCCAAGAAAAAAATAAGCCGTCCCAAAAACGGATTCGTTAAAGTCTTCGGTCGGATGAAAACGCGGTTCTTTTAGCTGATCTCCCGCCAAGTGCTCTTTGACGAACAAATCGTAAGGCACGTCTGCATTAAAAGCGCGAATGAGATAGTCGCGATATCGCCAGGCTTCCGTGATTTCATAATCAAATTCGTGCCCCATCGTTTCGCCGTAACGCATCAAGTCCATCCAATGCCGCGCCCAGCGTTCACCGAAATGCGGGGATGCAAGATAGTGCTCGACGACCTTCTCCCACGCTTGATCCGTGGAATCCGCCCCAAATTTTGAAAGATCATCCATTCTCGGCGGCAACCCGGTCAAAAGATAAGAAGCGCGACGGACAAGAACGTTTTTCTCCGCTTCAGAAGAAGGCGTGAGTTTTTTGTTCTGAAGTTTTTGGTCGATTAAATAATCGATGATTTCAGCGGTTGGCGCTTCTTGCAACTCCTCCGGAAACTTCGGCAGTTGCGGCGGGATAAAAGCCCAATGTTTTTTCCATTCGGCGCCTTGATCGATCCAGCGCTTGATCAAGGCGATTTCTTCAGCGGTCAGGGTCTTTTTCGCTTTTGGCGGCGGCATGCGATCTTCTGGATCGTCGGCGGAGATTCTCTCAACAAGCAGGCTTTCGCCAGAATTTCCGGAGATGACAGCCGCTCTCCCGCTTTCTAACACAGCGGTTGCGTGTTCGAAAGCGTCCAGTCGCAGCCCAGCCTCGCGCGTGCTTTCATCGGGACCGTGACAAACGAAGCAGTTTTGTGAGAGTATCGGGCGAATGTGATAGTTGAAATCGACGTAATCAGGCAGGTTAGCCGGCTCGTCCCGTTTTGGCAAAAAAATGAACGCGGCGATTGGCAGTAAAATGATGAATAGAAAAGCGAACCATTTTGTCGAAGGCGAAGGTTTGCTCATTTCAAAAATTGGGATCGCTTAGTACCACGCTACAGAAAGTTTTGGAGTAGCAGAAATTTGCCGCCAACAAAACCAGACTACCTCTCTTAACGTTACATTCAGCCCCAAAGAACACTCTTCAAAATAACTTCCATTCATAAAATTGATTCAGCAGGGCTGCTACAATACATTGAGAAAGAGACAAAAAGATTAGAGCAATAATAATTCTGTATTTTGCCTTATTCTTAAATGGATTTGCTATTTTCTTTAGTTCGGACATTTGCTCGTCAACGCCTGTTATAGTGGCGACAGATTTAAGTTTAGTAAAACTTACAGGAATAACTGCTGAAATAAGTGCTGCTGAGACACCATAACTTCGATCTTCAGAATGTTTTGCTTCAATATTCATCGCTGTGAAGATTATTGGGAGCATATGCAAATCGCCGAGATACAAAAGGAAGGTAGCTATTATTGGAACGAAACCACCGAGAAACAATAAACCAGCCAGCTCATTATTGATTGCAAATCCTATCAGCGAAATATTGGCTAAAGAAACTACAGTTATTCCTTGAACCGCCATTTTCAACATCGATAGAAAAGAACTTATCAAGGCTTCAAACCGGGCTCTTTCAAATTCTATGCTCGTTAGTGAGTCAATAGTATCATTTGGTTTGGTATCTTGCCTCATATAATCCTCTAATGCGCTGACCGTTAATACTTCAAACGGAAGTTAAGCTCAAAACTTAACTTGCAATTTCGTCGTAAAAAAATGAGTTCGGAGGTGAGCTATCAGTTCCACAAAAACAAACTGAGCCTTATATTCTTGATGCTTTAATGCGCTTCCTTGCTGACAACCTCGCCGTTAATGATTACGCCGACGCAATGGCTGACGTATTCAAAAGGGTCGCCGTCGTAAAGCGCGATGTCGGCGTCCTTGCCTTTTTCCAGCGAACCAACACGGTCGTCAACGCCGAGCAGTTTCGCTGCATCAATGGTGATTGAAGCAAGCGCTTCTTCGAAAGAAAGACCGTTGGCCGCCGCAATCGCCGCTTCGAAAACCAACACACGCGTTTTGGGCACGTAGCCTTCAAACCCGCTTTGCAGCGCAAAAGGAATCCCGGCTTGTTTCAGTTTCATTGCGGTCTCCAGGCTAAGATTCTCTCGCTCACCTCCCGCCCTGGACATGGTCGGGTGCAGAAAAACCGGTACATTCGCGGCTTTGATTTCATCGAGCACAAGATGCGCTTCTGAAACGCTGTCTAAAACCAGCGGGAGTTCGAATTCATTTGCCAGGCGGATCGCCGTGAGTATGTCATTCGCGCGTTCTACCGTTACGAGCAGCTTTAACTCGCCCTTGAGCACGCGCGCCAGCGTTTCGAGCTTCAGATTGCGTCCCGGCGCTTTACCTTCTTCAGCGTTTTCCTGCTTTTTCGCATAATTTTGCGCCTTCAAAAATTCCCCGCGCAGCATGGCGATCATTTTTGAGCGCGTGCCGGGGGATTTTCCGCTGGCCGCTCTTGCACCGTTTCCCAAAGTGACCGCAACCATGGCGGCAGGCTTGATGACGGCTTCGTCCACAGTCTCTCCGGCAGTTTTTGCAATCATCGTTTGCCCGGTTATCAACGCACCGGGACCGTGGCCGGTGTGAATGGTGGTCACGCCAAAATTTCGCGCCCATTCCACCAATTTTTCGCGAGGATTGTAAGCGTCGATAGCACGCAATTCCGGTTGAATTGGATTTGAGCGTTCGATTTGATCCTGATCGTGCGATTGGCCGAGATAGCCGGAAAGCCCGACGACGGTGTGCGCATCAACCAGACCTGGCGTGACGACTTTCGCGGTCAAAGTTCGCCAGCCATTCGGAATGCGGACATTTGACGCCTTGCCGACGCGGTCGATTTTGCCATTTCTCACCAGGACAACGCCGTCTTGAATCGGCGCGCCCGCCATCGTATAAACCGTTTCGCCGCGAACGGCCAACTGAGCCTGCAAATTCGTGGCTGTATTGAAATTGGCGAACAACGCAACAGCAAGAGGGGCAACAAGTTTAGATATTTTAAGTCGCTTTTTCATTCGTAGTCCCCCTCGCTGCGCAAAAAGTGAATCATCGAAGCTTGGTCATGACTTGCCCCGTACCCCCCGACGGCGTAGAGTCGATCTTGCGGATCGCTGCGATCAAAAACCTTGGCGCCTTCTACCCAGGTCTGTAAAATCTTGGTGTAGACGCTCAGCGGATCGCCGGACAAGACGATAAAATCCGCGTCCTTGCCTTTTTCCAACGTACCGACGCGATCCTGCAAATCCATCATTCGCGCGCCCGCCATGGTTAGGCCGTAAAGCGCGCCCTTTCGCGTCATTCCTGCGCGTACTGCGAGCCCGCCTTGCCTTAGAAAAAGGCGTGAATCAGAAATTCCGTCATCCGTGTGAAAACCGATAACCGCGCCAGCTTTTTCCAATGCCGCGCCTGTGCGAAAATGAGCGTTCATCGCTTCCAGCTTGCCGCCGGGGCTGTCGACCAGCAAAATGGAGGACATCGCATTTGAAGCGGCGATTTCATCCGCCACGCGCCAGCCTTCGCTGAGATGGTGCAGGACGACGCGAAAACCGAATTCCTTCGAAAGCCTCAGAACGGAAAGAATGTCATCGTGCCGGTGCGTATGATGATGGACAATGCGCTTGCCTTCCATCACCTCAATCAGCGCTTCCATCGTCAAGTTGCGTTCCGGCATTTTTTCCGGATCGTCTCCGGCGCGCTGAATTTTATCGCGGTACTCTTGCGCTTTGATGTATTGCGTCCGCACGAGCGCTGCTGATTTTGCGCGCGTCCCCGGAAATGGCGGATTGCGGCGCGAGTTCGTGCCGTTGGCCATTTTGATTCCGCCCATGATCGCACCGTCAGCGTCGCGGATGAGTAAATCGTCGAGTATTCTGCCGTCGCGCAGTTTCAAATAAACCGTTTGTCCGCTGAGAAGATGCCCTGAGCCGGACATGATATTTGCCGTGGTCAGCCCCCCGGCTTGCGCCTTTTGCACGCGCGCGTCTCGAACGTTAATCGAATCAAAAACGCGCACATCAGCCTGAATCGGCGCACTGCGATCACCGCCTTCCACGCCGGCAATGTGGCTGTGCGTATCGACCAATCCCGGCATGATGACTTTCCCGGAAACGTCATGCTGTTCTGCATTGCCGGGAATTGAAACGGCGCCGGCCTCTCCGACGGCGGTAATTTTTCCCTGATGAACAATCAAAACGCCGTTGGCAATCTCGTCGCCGCTAATTGTGATGATTTGTGCGCCGACAAACGCTTGGGGCGCATCCTGAGCATGCAATGCTCCGGCGGCCAACAAACCGGCTGCGAGCATAATTCCGCCAAGCGTTTTTGCCGCTTGAAATTCGTGTTTCACGATTCTCTTCCTCCTTGATTATCGCTCTCGTTTCTCCAAACCAAAATATAAGTTAATCCAGCCACGCGAGGATATTAAAAATGACGGACTGCGTCTTTAGTTCGCCCATGTGCTTAAACGTTTTATCATCCTTGCTTTTAAAAGTAATTTACCTCAGGTTTAGCGAGCATTTAATCGTATATCACCGCCTGCCCGGAACAGGAGATTATGATCGGCAAGACATTCCTTCATTATAAATTGACCGAAGAAATCGGACGCGGCGGCATGGGCGTGGTTTACAAAGCCAACGATCTTAAGCTGCATCGTGAAGTTGCGCTCAAATTCCTGCCCCCGCACATTGTGGCCGACGAAGAAGTTCGTACGAGATTTAGAAATGAAGCTATTGCCGCCGCCGCGTTAAATCACCCCAACATCACCACCATACATTCCATCGAAGAAGTCTCGACAGAGACAGATCAAACGCAAAAAGAAATGTTCATCGTGATGGAATATGTGGACGGTCAGGAATTGCAAAACATTGTCAAAAAGGATCAGAATCGTTCTCTGCAAACTGTGCTCGACTACGCGACGCAGATCGCCGAAGGTTTGAAAGCGGCGCATGATCGCGGCGTCATTCATCGCGACGTCAAGTCGTCCAATATCATGATCACGACCGCCGGGCAAGTGAAAATCATGGATTTCGGCTTGGCGCGAATCGGCTCCGGTTCGGACGTGACCAAACAGCATTCAACGCTGGGCACGCTCGCGTTCATGTCGCCGGAGCAATTTTCCGATCCGATCGGCGTAGATCATCGTGCTGACATATGGTCGTTCGGCGTTTTGCTTTTTCAAATGCTTGCGGGATTTTTGCCTTTTCAAGGAGACATCGATCAAGCGTTGATGTACTCCATCTTAAACAGATCACCGAAGAAACTTTCGCCGCAACCTCAGGATGACGGCAATGTTTTTTCAGCCCTGGCCAAAATCGTCCAAAAAGCGCTGCAAAAATCACGTGAAAATCGCCATGGTTCGATGCAGGAAATCCTCGATGCTTTGGGCGCTATTGTCGGGCCGTTATCTTCGGGGAGTAAGCATTCTCGTTTAGGCTCATTTAAATCAAAACCAACCAAGCCTGCGCTTTTCTATGGCGGTCTTTTTGCGATTCTCATTTTGATTTTTAGCGGCATCTGGTTTTTCCAGGAAGAGCGCCGGAAGAATATTAGTTCAATCGCTGTTTTGCCGCTCGCCAACCTTTCGAGCGACTCTACGCAAGAATATTTCAGCGACGGCATGACAGAGCATCTCATCACCGAACTGGCGCGAACCGAACGATTCAAGAAAATCATCTCGTTCACTTCGGTCAGACAGTACAAAAAAACAAAGCAGCCGCTGACCAAGATTGCTTCCGCTTTGGATGTTGACGCCATTATTGAAGGGTCTGTTTTCCAGTCCGGCGAAAGCGTCAGAATTTCAGTTAAACTCATTGACGGCGTGACGGAGCATCCGCTTTGGGTTGAAAGTTATCAAGGACGCAAGCGCGACGTTTTGGGCTTGCAGGGCGAGATCACCAAGGCGATTGTGCAAGAGATTGAGTTGCAGCTTTCTCCCCAAACCGAAGCGCGTCTAAGCAGCGCGCCCGTCGTGAATGCGCGCGCCTATGAAGACTATCTCAAAGGGCGCTACCATTGGAACAAGCGGACTGAAGCCGCCATGCTCGAATCGATCAAGTATTTTGAACGGGCGATTGCGGCGGACTCAACCTACGCGCCCGCCTACGCGGGACTTGCGGACGCCAACAGCACCCTGGCCGATTGGCTGGTTTTACCGCCGGACGAAGCCTTCACAAAAGCGCGGCAAGCGGCGAAAAAAGCGTTGGAAATCGATCCGGATTTAGCCTCCGCCCATAATTCTTTGGCGTTTATTCAATTCATGTATCACTGGAATTGGAGCGAGGCCGAAATGTCATTCAAACGCGCCATTCGCTTGAACGACGGCTATGCCACCGCGCATCAGTGGTATGCCGAATACCTGACAGCCATGGGCAGGTACGACGAAGCGCTGGCGGAGATAAACCGCGCGCTTGAGTTGGATCCGCTGTCGCGAATTATCAACGCAGTGCGTGCGATCATTTTGTTTTATTCAGAATCCTACGACTTGGCGGTTGAGCAGAGTCTCAAAACGCTGGAAATCGATCCTGACTTTTATCAAGCACACCTTTATCTCGCCTGGATCGCGGAAAAACAAGGCGACTTTGAAAAAGCGGAGCAATCCTACGCGACTGTGTTGAAGACAACTGGAGAAGCCGGCTCATGGTCGGCAAATCCCGGTACAAATTACGCCAGAGCGGGCAAGCGCGACCAGGCATTGTCCTACCTCGCAGAATTGCAACAGCAGGCGCAGAATCGTCACGTTTCGCCGATGGCGCTCGCTTCCATTCATGCAATTCTTGGCAATGCCGATCGAGCTGCCGCGCTCTTGAAAAACGCCTATGAAGCGCGCGAGACCGGCATCATATATCTCAAAACATTTCCGCTTTACGATAAGCTCCGAGCTAACCCGGGAACGGCGGAAATTCTCCAGAAAATGGGGATGACGCCGTAAAAGACGGCGCGGACTATTTTCAAAAAAAATCAACTGGACGGCAAGAGCATTTTGAAAACGCACTTATTCTTGAAATCGAATCTTTTGTGGATCATTTTGTTGAGTGGCTGCAGCAGCGCAAACGAATTCAATCTGCAAGAACTCTTCTCGGATTATCAAGGGCAAAGCGCCCCCGGGGCTGCCGTTATGGTCATTCGTGACGGCAAGACCGTCGTCACGGAAACGTATGGCATGGCCGATCTTGAACGTGGAATTCCCGTCAAACCCAGCACAAATTTTCGTCTCGCCTCGGTGAGCAAACAATTTACCGCGATGTGCATCATGATCCTTGAAGAACGCGGCAAACTGAGCTATGAAACACGACTGCGCGAAATCTTCCCTCAATTTCCAGAATACGCCGACAAAGTTACAATCCGCCAGCTTTTACAGCATACTTCCGGACTCGCTGCCTACGAATCACTGCTGCCCGACACTCTAACGCGACAGGTCTCGGACGCCGACGTTCTGGCATTGATCGCTTCCGCCGACAGCCTGTATTTTCAGCCCGGTTCGGAATATCGCTACAACAATTCCGGATATGCGATTTTAGCGATGATCGTCGAAAAAATTTCCGGGCAGAGTTTCGCGGACTTTCTTGGGGAAAACATTTTCAAGCCGCTTGGAATGAAGAATTCCGTGGCATTTCAGGAAGGCGTTTCAACCGTTGCCAATCGAGCTTTTGGTTACACGATTAGAGAAGATTCGGTTTCTTTTTCAGACCAAAGTCGGACGAGCGCGGTTCTGGGAGACGGCGGCGTCTATTCGTCACTCGATGATTTATTTAAGTGGGATCAAGCGCTTTACACGGAAAAACTCGTTTCAAAAAAAACGATGCAGACGGCTTTCGAAGGCGGCGTTGGAGATTATGGCTTTGGCTGGGGCATTGACGAATTCCATGACCAATTGCGAACCTGGCACACGGGCAGCACTCGCGGCTTTCGCACAGTGATTCAGCGTTTTCCTGATGAAAAACTCACCGTCATCATCCTCACTAACAGAAACAGCGGAGCGCTGCTCCCTTTAGCGGATCGAATCGCCGCCCATTACCTGCAATGAAGCGCCGCCTAAATCAACGCTCTCTCGATACGTCTTTGAAGATTCCGACAACTTCTTTCGCCAACTTAAAAGCCGCTCGCCCTTGCTCCTGTTGCGTCACCGCCGCCGCTACTGTAAGGTCGAGCTCCGGCGCGTAAAGCGCAATCGTCCCCCAAAATCCGCTGTGTTGATATGTTTTTACTCCGTCGTAATCTCTAACGGCAACGCCCATTCGGTAAGCGGTTTTTTCCGTATCAATGGTTGTTGTCAGCATTGTGTCAAGCGTCGATTCTTTGGCAAAAACCTGATTTGTAAAGAGCGCCCGCATGAATTTGGACATATCGCCCACAGACGCAAGCAAGCCGCCGCCGCCGTACAAATCCAGCGAAGCGTCCCAGTCATAAGTATCATTCGTTCCAATATATTGACGGGCGCGTTCGCCTGCCTTGTCGGGCCTGGATTCTTCAATCTCCCACCAAGTCGCGTTTAACCCAAGCCCCCCGAAGCCGACCAAATCTCGCACAGCTTTTCCAAGCGGTTTTTGAGTCACTTTTTCGATCACCTGCCCGAGCAAAATGTATCCGGTGTCTGAATAAGAAAAAGCTTCTCCGGGCGGCCCGAGCGGATCGCCCCAATCTGCTGCGCCTTGAATTTGCGCCTGGCGCGTCCAGCGTTTTTTTGGATTAGCGAGAATTTCATTAAAATAATCTTGGGTCATGGCGTGATCGATCATCCCGCTGGTGTGCGTCAGCAAGTGGCGCAAAGTGATGGTTTGCAAATCATAGCCGTCTCCCGCAAGCGGGGCGGCCTGCTCGTCCGTCAGATAGCCTTCAATTGAATCGTTCAGGCTCAGTTTTCCATCTTCCCACAATCGCAGCACCGCAACTGCAACATAGGTTTTGGTATTGCTGGCAATACGAACCGGCGTACCTGACGAAAGCCGGGTGCTGTCTGAAATGTCGGCATATCCGGAAGCGCCTTGCCAATTCAAGCGGAGACGCGGCGCATCGACGGAAAGCAAAATGCCTGGAATTGCTTTGTTAGACGCGACTGAATCGACAAGCGCTTGCAGCTTATTCTCGATTTTTCGCGTGTTATCGTTTGAAGGCTGACAAGCGCCCAAAGCGACAAATAAACATAACAAAGCAACGGCTAGGGCTCTCGTTTTTTGACGATGCATTTCTTTTTCCTTTTGTTATCAACGACCATCAAGGCGGCGGATTCTCATCAGTCGTACAAAAATACGCAGACGCGGCTCCATCGCAAAACGTAAAAAGCCCCAGGTCTTTTCAGAACTGAGGCTTTCAAGTTTGAAGCTAAGCGATTCGTACGCTTATTTTACGAATTGCTTGAAACGCTCGTTGATCCTTTCCCAATGTAAATTATTCAGGAAGTTCTCAATGTACGGCTTACGTCCGGGACCGTCCTTGTGATAGTAAGCGTGCTCGAAAACGTCGCAGGAAATCAACGGAATTCCGCCCCAAATTGCGCCGTACTGATGCTCGTCAACCAACACGTTCAGCAAGCGTCCGCTGTAAAGTTGATCCCAAACCAACAAGCCCCAGCCGCTTAACTTCGCTGCAAAGGCCGTCGCCGTGAAATCTTCTTTCCAGGCGTCGAACGAGCCGTATTGTTCAGCGAGCGCAGCTTTAATTTCCGGGCCTTTGTCCGCATCGCCGTCGCCGCCCATGCAGGCCCAGTAGACGTCATGCAGCAGAGCGCCGGAATGATTCCAGGTATAACGCCGCTTCAATTCGCCAAAATCGCTGTGATTGCCGTTGGAAGCGGATTTATCCGCGCTGTCGAGAGCCGCTTCAATTTTATTCAAAAAAGTGACATAACCTTTATGGTGGGTGTTATAATGCCAATCGCTGGTTTCAGGACTGACAACATCCTTCAGCAATTCCTTTGCTTCTTCATCACTGTAAGGACGCGGGTTGAACTTATATTCATAAGCCATGAGTAAACCTCCTCTATAGAGTAAAATAAAACATAGGGTTAGCTCTCAAGGTCAAAAGACCGAGCGGCGAATATGCACAAATTAAGTTCAAAAGTCAATGGGCGACGGGCGGGATTTGAGATGAGATCAAAGTCGGCGGATTTATTTGTGACGTCCGCTTTACTGCCTGCCGCTTTTTACAAATTGCCGTTTAGAACTGGCGAGAAGCCCTGAATTGTCACGTTGGAAAGCCAACGGCCGGCGAAGCAAAATCTTAGTGACTCATGTTACGCACTTTCGGAATCTTTCCAAATAGCACCTGAGAAACGTCACTTTTGCGTCATTCCCGCGCAGGCGCACGCGCGATAAAAAGGTTGTGGATAACTTGCACCTT
>CAXHAT010000129.1:0-23358 GCA_964014485.1 uncultured Deferribacteres bacterium | reverse complement strand
CCTCATCCACCTTAACTTCTCGTAAAAACTGTCTTGACATTGGGGTCCACTTCAGTCATTGATGGTGAAGAATTTGAACGAATTAAATACGGCAGCAAGAATGAATGGTCAATGACAGAGATTAAGTACTTTGCTACTCCCTGCCATGATTGTTGCATCGTAGAAAATCAAATACACTTGTACGGTTGCGACATGGAAAAGTGTCCAAAATGCGGTGGTCAACTTATATCTTGTGAATGTGACCATTTTTATAACTACGATGAGTCCGAAGAAGCGGGCAATTGAAAACTCTCTTCGGAGTTACCAAAGTTTCCCTACATACCCAAAAGCATCTGAGCGGACAGGGACATAGGTAACATTTGAGCATAACAGCTGCATCGTATTGACCCAAAACAGCTGTCGCTGTTTCGGGTCTGGCGCCTTCATCTAGCTGTTTTGGGCAACACATGCGCAACCGTTATGCCTCCTCGGCCAATTCAACGATTTTGAGTGAGTTCAATAGAATTGGACAAACAATTTATGGGATATGAAATCAAAAACCTCAAGAATTGCATAGGCACGTTTATCATAGCGTTTGTTTCTCTCACCTCGAGCGTAGCTCAAACATCCTCAACATTTACCACTGGCGAATTTACGTTTGAATCCTCTGGCCTAAATCTAAACGGCATCATCAGTCGCCCCCAAGAAATGAAAGCAAATGCCATAATTATCATAGTGCATGGTTATGGTCCCACAAACGTTGTCAAGAATAACGGGTATCACGAGCTCCGATCCAAATTCACATCAAAAGGCATCTCAGTTGTTGTCTGGGACAAGCCAGGCTGCGGAAAGAGCGAGGGAGTTTTTGACATAAATCAGCCCGTCGATAGTAGTGCCGACGAAATTGTTTCAGCCATTCAAGCATTGAAGGATAATGAGGAAGCTGGTTCTGAAAAAATTGGCCTATGGGGAGTGAGTCGTGCGGGATGGATTGCACCACTTGCAATTAACAAAGAGCCAAGTGTCAAGTTTTGGATCTCCATCAGTGGCACAGATGCATTCGAGAATTGGGGGTATCTCCTTCGATCCAATCTGAAGCTGGAAGGACATTCAGGCGCCGAGATAGACGTCGTATACAAAGAATGGGTTGATGGAAATAGGATTTATAGGTTGGGTGGCTCTTTCGAAGAATACACAAGCTCGACTAAGACTTTCCGTAGAAACGAGATGGTACAACGGCTCACGGGCCAGGAATATTTGGAGCACGCCCCGGAGAGCGACGCGTATGTCCAGGCCCAACGACAGTACCTGAAAAGTCAAAAAGGCTACATCGCCGAGGGGCACTTGTTTGATGAAGAAAGCGGGCTGCAGATTTACATTGAAGGTTTTGATCAAATTCTAAAAACTGTTTCGTGTCCAGTGCTCGCTATATTTGGCGGGAGAGATACTCAAGTCGACTGGAGAAAAACAAAGAAACTCTATGAGAGTACTTTAGGCCCAAATGGGGAGGCCCGATTATCTGTCAGGGTGTTTCCAAATGCCGACCACAACCTCAGATTGAGTAGAACAGGTAGTTACTTTGAGTCTCAAAAGTCTGATTATTGGAAAACTCCCTACGCGGACGGGTACTACGAAACCATGCTAGAGTGGCTTTGTTCAAACGGTTTTTGTGCAAGAACTGAATAAACAGATTGGGCATAGTCTCCTTGCCTATAACAAATTTCGGCATAACAGCTGCATCGTATTGACCCAAAACAGCTGTCGCTGTTTCGGGTCTGGCACCTTCATCTAGCTGTTTTGGGCAACACATGCGCGACCGTTAGAACAAGCGGTTGTTATTTTTGAAAAAATGTTCACGTGTCTTTAAAACATCAAAACTTTGCCGGTTTAATGTTTTCCGATACGCGATTTGGTTTGTTTAGACAACTTCTCTCCTTCATATTTTCGCCGCAAAAGTTTGTTACATTGTTCCATCCCGCATCGCCAAATTTTCACGTTTCAGGCAAGGAATTCTGAGAAATTGCCTTGAAAAACTGTGCCCGCTTACGTATTTTGACACTGCATAAATTCACTACCTAACACTTTTTATAACAACTATGCAAGCGTTTCAAAAAGCCCAGAATTGTCATGCTGCAAGCATCCTTTTAGCCCTAACCCTTGAACGTTCGGGGAAAACCTGTGCCGGACGATAACAAGGATTCCTTCAGAATGACAATTCGGGGCTTTCTCTCCAGCGCTAAATGGCAATTTGCAAAAAATGTCAGGTAGTGAACTGCATAAATAAGCTGTGAAATACCAGGCAAGCCCTTGCAAAATTTTCGAGAGGAAAGCCAATGACGGATAAAGAACCTCTCATTTCCTGGCTGCTAAAAGGGGACGTCGCGATCCAGTACCAAACCTGTCGCGATTTGTTGGGCGAAACAAGACCGGACTTGCAAAAACGAATCGCTTCTGAAGGCTGGGGAAGAAGGTTTATGCAGGCACGCCACCCAGACGGGCATTGGGGGCAGGCTTTTTATCAACCCAAATGGATTTCGACCCACTACACTCTTCTCGATTTGAAACATCTCAATTTTCCGCCGGACAACTCTCAAATTCAGTCTTCAATTGCTCAGGTTCTTCAAAACCACAAAGCTCCCGACGGCGGCATTCTCCCCATTGGGACCGAGCGAAAAAGCGATATCTGCGTTGATGGGATGTTTCTGAACTATGCTTCTTATTTCGGAGCTCCGGAAGCCCGCCTCAAATCACTCATTGATCTGATTGTTTCGCAACAAATGCCGGACGGCGGTTTCAATTGCCGCCTCAATCGGAGCGGTGCGGTGCATAGTTCTTTGCACTCAACCATCTCGGTTCTGGAAGGACTGTGGGAATACGCGGTCAATGGCTATGTTTATCGCCTAGCGGAGCTGGAAAGGATTGCGACGGAAGCGAAAGAGTTTATTCTTCAACACCAATTGTTCCGCTCTGATCACACCGGCAAAATCATCGACAAGCGCTTTTTAATGCTGTCCTACCCTTCGCGCTGGAGATATGATATTTTGCGCGCTTTGGTTTACTTTCAAACTTGCGGGCAGCCGTATGATCATCGAATGCAGCCGGCGCTGGACGTTTTGCAGAAGAAAAGACGGCGCGACGGAACTTGGCCGGTGCAGGCGAAACATCCGGGCCAAACGCATTTTGATATGGAAAAAACAGGCGGGCCAAGTCGTTGGAACACTCTCCGCGCTCTGCGGGTCTTGCGACATTTTGGGCAAGAGAACATGCATGGTCTTTAGTGATTAGAGACTGCGCCGCTAAAAAACCGGGCTGGCGGCAGGTCAAAAATTGCTTCGCTTGGAATTCTCACGGCAAACACAAAAACGTAAAACAATTTGGACGGGAGTTCACTTCGCAGCAGCCAGATTTGCGCGATTTGCGTGGAGCCAATGAGCCGTCCAAAGGAGAGCGCATGTCGAAAAGAAGAGTTCCGCTGTACTTGCGCATACTCATAATTTGCGCATTCCTGACCGTCAACAACGCAGCGCCGCAAGTAACGTCTGACTTTCAAAAAATAGCCGGGTATTGGGAAGGGGAATTTATGCCGGGCAATAATCTCACGCTGATACTCGCCTTTCATGAACAAAACGATGGAACAATGGCGGGGAGAATCCTCCTTTTTCAAGGCAAAATTCAAATTCAAGACGACCCTTTGAAGAATATTTTTCTGGAGAAAAACCGCCTTTCATTCTTAATTGCAGCGAAGGACACGCCGTTTAATGGAAAATTGGACTCCAATGGTCTGCAAATTACGGGCAATTTAAAGTTTCCGAACGGTTCAACCCACCCGGTCGCGGTGAAAAAAGTGGAAAAGCCTTCGCTCGGAGAATTTGCGAAAGCCAAACAGAGCAGGCGTGGGGACAATATTTTAGAGAAAAAATATTCGGTCAAACAGTTACAAAGCGACTTTGCCTTTCTACGGCGACAGTTGGAGAATACTCATCCAAAATTGTATGGTTTTATCTCAAAGGAGAGGTTTGACGGCCAGTTCGATAGTACGTTTCAGGCAATCAAAGCGGAAATGACGGAAGACGCCTTCTTGCGATTGCTCGCTCCATTGACGACAAAAGTCAGATGCAGTCATACGCGCATCCAACCGTCGCGCGAATTCTCAAATGCGCTGCGCAACAAAAGAAGTCTGCTCCCCCTGGACATAAAAATTTTCGGTGAAAAGGCGTACATTGTCGCCAATTATAGTCAAAGCTCTGCCGTTTCCGCAGGTATGCGCGTTTTGTCGATCAACGGTAGGGAGTCGTCTGAAATTTGGAAGCGTCTGGCTGCAAGCGTCCCGTCCGACGGCTTCAATCGCACCTACAAAGCTTATGAAATAAACGCAAACTTTTCTCACGTCTACTCTCTTTATATCGGCAACGATGAGCGATTTGATCTCGAATGTTTGACTCCGTCCGGAAGCAAGGTTCGGGTGCAGCTTCAGGGGCAAACCCGTGAGCTTCTTGACGAAGCAATCGAAAACGCGCATCCCGAGAGATTTTCAGCCAAGACGTTGCCCCTGCAATTACAAATTTTTGACGAAGGCGGCACTGCGCTCCTCTCTGTAAAAAGCTTCGGATCGCCAAACCACGAAGAATATAAAGCCTTTCTCCGAAAATCATTCAGCAGGATGAAAGCAGAGAGAATCCGACGGCTTGTTATCGACGTGAGAGGGAATTTGGGCGGCCATCCTTTTTTGGCGGCTGAGCTGCTTTCGTACTTGACCAAGTCCGGTTTCACCTATTTCGAGACGCCGAAAGAGCAGGGCGAGTTCAGCCCTTTGTACCGACCAATAAAGCGCAAGAATCAATACTTTGAAGGCGAAGTTTATGTGTTGATAAACGGGAGCTGCCTATCGTCGACCGGCCATTTTCTATCTTTGATCAAGTATCACAAATTGGCGGTTCTGATTGGCGAAGAATCGGGAGGGACTTTCTATTGCAATGATAAAAGCATACGGATAACTTTGCCCGAAACAGGAATTATGCTGAATCTGCCGCAAGACACTTTTCAAACAGCCGTCACCGGGTTCAAAATGGGCGACCCGCTCATGCCGGACTACATTGTAAAACCGAAATTAGGAGATATTTTAGACGGGAGAGACGCGGAATTGGAATTCGTTTTCCAGTTGATCAAGAAGGGAAGAAAATAGGATGGGAGGCTTTGTATTTGTTCAACCTCAAATCGAGGAAATTTGAGGCTGAAAAAATACAATAAATCTGTTTGTGAAAACTACTCTTGTATAAATTTAATTTCCACCCGTCGGTTTTTTTTGCGCCCGGCTTCAGTTTCGTTGTCGGCAATCGGCTTGCCTTCACCGTAACCTGTGGCTGAGAGACGCTCTTTTCTGAGGCATTGTTCGCCGAGATAGGCAAGCACGGCTTCCGCCCGGCGTTTTGAAAGCGCCAAATTGTACTCATCGGAGCCTTTGCCGTCGGTGTGACCAGCAATTTCCACTCGCAAGTTTTTATTTCCCCGCAATTTGCTTTCAATCGTCGGCAAAATATTTTCAATCGCCGTTTTCGCTTCAGCGGTTAACGCCGCCTGATCAAAATCAAAGTTTACCGCAATAAACATCGAAGCCGCAACTTTGGCTTGCTGCATGGTCACGATGGTTTCGGTGAAATTGTTGGTCGGATCGCTGTCGTCCCCCGCCCAAACCGCGGCGCGATTGACGAGCGCTTTTCTCGCGGCTGGAGCTGGAGCTTGCGTTTCGGGAATCGTCATTTCCACGCGTCTGTTTTTGGCGCGGCATTCTGGCGTATCGTTCGGCGCAATCGGCTGACTTTCACCGTAGCCTTTTGCCGTCAGAATGGAAAAAGTCGTATCTTTCGAAACCAGATAATTCTTCACGCTTTCCGCACGCGCTTGTGAGAGCGTTTGGTTGTAAGCTTCCGCGCCCTGACTGTCGGTGTGCCCGCGAATCTCAATTGCAGCGTTTGGGTTTTCCTGCACAGCCTGGCGCAATTGCGTTGCAAAATCATCGAGATACTTTTGCGCTTCCAAAGTCAAAACCGCCTTGCCCAGCTCGAAATTGACGCCGCTCAATTCTTCCGGAGCGCCGCCGGCAAACGCGCCTTTCACACGCGTGTCATAGCGAATTTCAAATGACTCGCCGACTTGCAGCGCTTCAATTTGCCATTTTAACGTATCGCCCGAAGCGTTGGGTGCGATGTTGTACTCGTAAGGAAAAAGCGCCGAAGGAACCGCATCTTCGACGGCAATATTATAGGCCGGAAAAGGACCGTCATTGCGAACAATCAACGCATAAGTAAGCGTGTCTCCTGGAAAAACGGAATTTTGGGACGCCGCTTTTGAGATGCTTAAATCATAGCCGCGCGTCAGCGTTGTTGGCAAATCACGCGCGGAGCGATTGTTATCTTCGTTGCATTCCGGAATGAAATTTTGTTCGTCAACAACCATCACAACTTGCCGGGCGGCAATTTCTTCTTGCGGCCAAACAAATGTGACGGCTTCGGTTTCGCCGGGAGCCAGCGATCTAATGGCTGGAATTGAACCGATTCGCTGTAACTCGCCGTCGCCCGTCCGCGAACCGTAAATGGAGATTGTGACGTTGCCCGCAGGCGCCGTCCCGCTGTTTTGAATTTGTGCGACAATGTCAGAAGCGAAAACGCCGTAGCCGTTGGACGCTTTCGGCGCAAAATCAATACTGGTAATTTCCAAATCCGGCAACGCCAGACTGAAGTTTGAGATGCGTGAGCCGTTTTGCTTGGCCACGCGAAAATGCCGGTCTTTATCGACGGCAACAACCGACCAGTAAAAGGTCTTGCACTGAAGCTCCGGAAGAACAAAACCGGCGCTTGTTTGGCGGGTTGTGTCACTTAACGCCAGCACCGGCGCTTGCAGCGAAGCAAAAAACGACTCTGTCGGTGCGGATTCAATCACTGCCAACGCTTCTTCAATATTTACGCGTTCTTCATCAACGAGCAGCCAGTAAAGTACGTCATCGAATACGTCAGGGTCGCGTGAGGCGCTCCATTGTAGTTGAATTTCTTTGGTCGGGACGTTCGCGCCCAAAGCCGGGGAACGCATTTCAAAACGCTCCGGCCGGATTGTATAGTGGTTGACGGAGCCGTTGTAAGGTTGCGCAAAAAAATCATTGCTGTTGGGCGCCGCAAGATCGATTCGAATCGCTTTGTTGCGACCGGGCAGAACGCTTTTTCGCCCCGCTCTCACGTCGTTTAGACCGATGCTAAAGCCAAAATTGAAGCGGCGAAGCAATTGGCTGTTTTCAAAAGTATAGCCGAGCCGCATGGAGAGCAAGTTTGCGATTGAGAATTCCGCGCCAAGCGAGAAAAAACCGTCTTCATCGCGAATCCTTTTGTAATCCAGAGAAAAATGCGTTTGAAGGTTTTCGTGGGAGCCAAGATGAAGCGCCAAGCCGCTGCGAAATGTGCGAGGCAGCGGCGTTGCGACAGAAACAAAATTGAGCGCGGCGCCGTTTTGCGTGAGGCCGAGTCCCGCTGACAAAACGCCGTGTTTAAAGGCGCCGTTCAAAAAATTGAACCGTGCGGTTCGGAAGAGTAAGCCTGCGTCATATGCAAACGTTGAAGCTTTGAAATCGCTCAAGCGGCTGTTCAAATATTTAATGCTGGCGCCAAAAGAAAGCCCGCTGACTGCTGTTTTCAGCGGCTGGCCGACGCTTGCGGCGATCCAATAGTCGCCGCCGGAAGCTGTTGGCGCGCGTCCTCCGGAACTGTCGAATTCTTTAACGCCGAGAAATGATGCACTGAGTGCGAAACGCGTTTGATTGCTCCAAGGCGTGGTAAGTCGCCGGGCGAACATCGCGGAGGCATTGTAAACGCCGGGGGCCCAGCTCGAATAAGCGAGATTCCAATGCCATTCTCGCAAAAAGCCCGCAGCGCCCGGGTTGGCGTAGATCGCTGCCGCGTTATCGATAACGCCGGTGAGGCTTCCCGCCATCGCATGCTGGCGCGCGCCCGGGATAATCTTCAGGAATGAAGCGCCTGAGCGAATTTGGGCGTTTAAGGCTGATGAGAATAAAGCGAAAAATATAAATGCGATGATGAGCGGAGGAGAGAACGTGCTTTTACCCACTCCTATCCCCCTTTTAGGGGCAGGTTTTTCCTTTTTGCTCCAAAGCGCAGCTTTTGTCATACCGCACCCGCCTGCGCGAGTATAGACTCCGGCGGGTATCCAGCTTTTAGATGTCGTTGTCTGGATACCCGCCTGCGCGGGTATGACACGGCGGATGACGCTCTTGTTTTTAAAAAATGTACTGCTTGTTTTCATCGAACGATCATGAATTTCTTCCAATCCATAAACGCATCCGTGCGGAAAGTAACAATGTATAACCCGCTTCCTGCAGGCCGATTATTTTTGTCGAGGCCGTTCCATTCAAACCGATTTTGCCCGGCGCCGAAGTTTTGATCAAGAAGTTGGATAACGTGCGATCCGGTCATGTCATGAACGTCGATGCGGACGTTCATGGGTTGGTCGATTGAGAAATTGATCCCGAAAGTCTGTTCGGTTTCCGGCGCAAAAACATTGCGATCTAAAAAGCATTCCGTGGAAAAAATCGTGGGAGTGGTTTCGCCGACGCCAACAACCGTCGTTTGCGCGCTGAGCGTATCGCCGCGATCAACGATCTCGCTAAGATTTGCAATGGGGGTGATTTGATCCGCAGGAAGCTCAGCGACCTGAACGGAAAATGTGACGACAGTGGAATCATTGGGCGCAATCGCCGGCAAGTTCCAAATAAGCGTGGCGTTTTCACGTCTGCTGAGAAGCGGAACCGCGCCTGTCGTTGTGATTTGCGACGGCAATGAGTCGCTCATCGTTATGGCAAGTGAAGAGTCCGGCCCCAGGTTTTCAACCGTCAAGGTGTAATTGAAAACATCGTTGGTCGCGACCGAATCGGCGCTGACGCGTTGCGTGTGAATGAGCGTGTATTCCGCCGGTCGAATTGGATCCGGCGGTAGCGCCACGAATGAAGTCAACGCGTCATTATTTGTCGCGACAGTATCATTTGTCGCTCTTGTAAAAGAAAAATTGGTGAAGACGGTGGCGTCTGAAATGTCGCCTGTACTGACAAAAATTGAATCTGTCAAAACTTCCTGAGAAGCAATGGAATCGAAAGTCCAAAAAATATTTTGCCCGTTTTGCGTAACCGTTGCAGCGCCGGAAAAGTCAGGAAGATTTCGTGAAATAGAAAGACCTGAAGGCAATGAATCTTGCAACTCAACGTTGAAAGCAGTTGCCGGCCCAGAATTTTGCAGAGTCAAAGTGTAGCCGATTTCTTCATGAGACCGGGCTGTGTCTTTGCTGGCGGTTTGTGAATGTGAGACGTCATAGTTGACCGTTGGGATCGGGGCGAGAGGCAGCGCGAACACCGTAGTTTGCGTTGAATTGTTGCTGGAAACCGTGTCGTTTTCGGCTTGGATAATGGTAACGTTCGAGAGCCGGGTCGGCGAAAATACTTGTCCGACGATGACGTTCAAAGTGTCGGCGAAAGCTTTGTTCACAGCGATCGAGTCGAAACGCCAGAAAAGCGATTGACCCTGTTGCGTCATTTGGCCGTTGTCGGAAAAATTGGGCAACTTGCCGAAAGGAAAAACGTTGTCGGGCAAGAAATCCTGCAAAACCACATCGTAGGCCGTCGCCGGGCCGAGATTGCCAACGATGAGTGTGTAAGCAAAAATTTCTCCCGATTTAACCGTGTCTCTACTGACGGAGTGCAATTGCACGACGTCATAATTCGCCGTAGGCATGGGGCGCGCAATGACTGTGGTCTGTGAAACGTTATTTGTCAAAACCGTGTCGTTTGCCGCGGTCACGCTCGAAAGTCCAACCAATTCGACCTGCTGGTCTAAACTGTCCACGATCACCGAAAACGAATCAACAAGCGCGCTCCCGGCAGCCAAGGCGTCGAACCGCCACGTTAAAATATTTTGTTCCAAAACCGGCTCAACGCCTATGCCAAAGTCCGGCAATGTGAGTGAATCGGCAAGCGTGATGTTTTGGGGCAAGGAATCGCGGAGCGTTACGGAAAAAGCCGGAAGCGGCCCCAGATTTTCAACTCTCAAAAAATATGTGAACGACTCATTCTCAAAAACCGTGTCTCGGCTTGCTTCCTGCGTGTGGACGATGTCATAATTGACCGGCGGCGGGGGCGGCGGCGCGATTGTGATGACCGTCTCGGCGTTGTTGTTGAGCGAATCGCGATCAAAGCTCGCCGTCGAAACACTTTTATTTATGGCTTGCGTGAAATCAGCGACGGTATCGGCGACTGCGAAAAGCGTATCGGCGAGCACATCATTTGGGCCTAAAAATTCAATTTGCCAGGTCATGAGATTTTCTTCCGAAATTGCAGAAACGCCAATTCCAAAGTCCGGCAAAGGCTGGCGAATTGAAATATTGGCGGGCAACGAGTCTTGCAGTAAAATGTTAAAGGCCGTGTCCGGGCCGAGGTTTTCTAATCGCAAGAAATAAGAGAAAAACTCACCGGAACGTACCGAGTCCGTCGTCGCCGTTTGAAAATGCGCCAAATCATAATTGGGCGGCGGCGGCGGAAGGACAACAAGGCTGTCAATTGCGAAATTGTTGTTGAGAATCGTATCATTATCGGCTTGGATAAAGGCCGGATTTACAAACGTTTGCGCTTCCGCGACGGAATCCGCTTTGACCAAAAACGAGTCTTGTAAAACAATGCCTGATTCCAAAGTATCAAATTGCCAAAAAAGCACGTTGCCGTGGACGGCTGAACGCCCGCCAGCGCCGAAATCCGGCAACGGCGAAAGCGCCTCGAGGATTGCCGGGAGCGTGTCTGTGAGCGTGACATTGAGCGCAGGGCCGGGGCCAAAGTTTTCGACCGAGAGTCTTACCCAAGTCATATCCCCCGTAATTATAGAATCGGCGGCGATCAGTTGTGAAACTGCGAGATCTGCGAATCGAAGTGCGGGATCATCGATGGCGTAAACCAAAGTTGATGAAGTATTGTTTTCATCAACGGGATCTTCGTCGGTTTCAACACGACTGCCGCTAAAAAGAGGCGTTGGCAATGGCGACAGGAATTCAGGAATGTTGACGGAAAAAGAAATATCGACGCTGTCCCCAGGAAAAAGCGAATCCGCCGCCGTATCGAATACCCAGCTCAGAATTTGGTTCGGGCCGTCAATCGTTGTTTCGGTTGGCGTGAGGTTTTTAAAAGTTGGAGTCAGGATGATCGGGAGCGTATCCGAAACGACAAATTGCGCCGCCGGATTTTGACCAACGTTTTTTACACTTAGAATATACTCGAAGTCCTGACCTGCGATTTCTGCCTGGGCGGAATCGTTGTCGACGAAGATTTTGTGGCGTGTGATTGCGGTCTGGGTTATTCCCAGGTCAGCGCAAAATTCTGTCAGTACCAGCGAGTCGATTCTGACGCTCTGCGTTCCGGCGATAACATTATTGCCGTCGCTGTTGACGGTGCAATTCGGCTCTTGCGTCGCGGTGTCGGGACAATTGACAAATTGCGGGAATAGATCGTCAATCGTTGAGTAGTGGTGAAGCTCTACGACATTTCGCCCTTCCTCGAAAAAGAACACGCCGATTTGACGGTGCGTTTTGTGACTGTCCGGCAAGCCGTCGTCTAAAACAATATTGTATTGGATGGAGTCGCCGTTTGCGTCCAACATCGCCGTTGAACGACGCGGCAGATTCGCGTAAACGGGATAACTTTTCCGCCCGTTTGGCAAAGTAACGAGCAGGAAAAACGTCTCGTTTATTTGGTCGTTGCCGCTGTTATATTCCACTTCCGCCGAAACGCTGTAAAAACCGCTTTCGCCGGGAGGGACGTTTACGGCAATGGAATCAATATTTTCGTGTGGTTTAGAAGGATTCAGCAGAACGACAAGCCCTAACCTGCCGTCGTCTCGCAGGGAGCGGGCTTCAAAAATGGTTGAATCACAAGGAATTGTCGTGGCTCGCTCCTGTGCGCTTGCCTCGACGAACGACGTGAAAAGAAGAAAAAACAGGAATGAAATGACAATCCGATCGTAAGGGATCGCGGCGTAGTACGATCTCCGCGTATTCATCGCTAAAAACCCAAGTTGCAGCCCAAGAACCAATCGATGCATTCGTTGCTATCTTACTTATATCACATGCTTTCGCCATGCAGAAACGCTTGGCGGTTTTGCTTGCAATTCCAGGCTTTTCTTTCTATCTTCGCCGACTCGATGAGGCTAAAAACCGTTTGTTATTGCCGCAAGCGAAGTCAAATTTTCCGCACAACACGTCATCGTTTTTATATTGTCTGAACCTGCCGCGTAGCGGCTTTTTTGTTTAATTTGAGCCTGGCCCCGCCCCCGCTTAATTTCGATTGAATCCGTTTTCGACCAAGCGCATGAAGGAAGGAGAATGACATGTCGCAGCTTATGATCAGCATCTCTGGCGTACGAGGAATTGTTGGCGAAGGACTGACGCCCGCCGTAGCTATGGAAATAGCGCAGGCGTTTGGCACATTGTGCAATAAAGGCCCTGTCGTCGTGGGCCGAGACCCGCGCGTATCGGCGCCGATGATTCACAGTGCGGTGTTGTCCGGACTTGTCGCCGTTGGCAACCATGTCATCGATCTTGGAGTAGCTCCGACTCCGACGACGCAACTGGCAACCGAAAATTTACACGCCGCCGGGGGGCTGATTCTTACCGCCAGCCACAATCCCATCATGTGGAACGGCATAAAAATGCTGGCTCCGGACGGACTCTTTCTCGACGAAGCTGAAGGCAAGAAAGTCATCGCCATTCGAGAGTCCGGAGAATACGCTTTCCGAAAATGGGATGAACTTGGTTCGTTTGAACGCTACGATCGCGCGGTTGACGAGCACATTGAAACCATTCTCGCGCAACCTTTTATCAACGTTTCCCAAATTAGAGCACGAAAATTCAAGGTCGTTGCGGACTGCATCAACGGCGCAGGCTGTGTGATCGTTCCCAAGCTTTTGGAAGCCCTCGGGTGCGAAAGCGTTGTGATTAACGGCACGCCGGACGGCAAGTTTTCTCGTTCTCCCGAGCCTGTACCGGAGAATCTTGGCGAAGTGAAAACAGCGGTCAATCAATACGGCGCGGATCTTGGCGTCGTCGTTGACCCCGATGCTGACAGACTGGCTCTGGTTTCCGAAAAAGGCGAACCGCTAGGTGAAGAATATACTTTGGCGCTGGCCGTAGACTTCATGCTTAATTTGAAAAAAGGCCCCGTCGTTGTTAACGTCTCAACCAGCCGCGTGATCGACGATATTGCCGCAAAGTACGATTGCAAAGTTGAGCGCACACGGGTCGGCGAAATTAACGTGGCCAAACATATGCGGGAAATAGAAGCTGTGATTGGCGGCGAAGGCAACGGCGGCGTGATTCTGCCGGACATTCATCTGGGCCGTGACGCCATTTTGGGAATCACGATGATGTTGCAGAAGTTGGCGGAATCGAATGAATCGTTGAGCGAAATCAAGGCGTCTATGCCGGAATACAAAATGGTCAAAAGCAAAATCGATTTGACCGAAGACAGTTCGCCCGCAAAAATTATTGAAGCTTTGAAAGAAAAGTATCAGGGGGAAGAGCTCGTGACAATCGACGGCTTGAAAATTATGCGCGACAATAGCTGGGTGCAAGTGCGCGCCTCGAACACCGAGCCGATTATTCGCGTCATGTCAGAAGCTCCGACTGAAGAAGAAGCGCAAGCGCTCGCTGAAGAATTACGGGCTGCGACGATGGAAGTGTAATTTGCCTTTTGCCCCACTTGCCGGTAATCTTTTATACCCAAATGTAAATTTACAAGCCAGAGTCGTTGAGTTGATTCTTTAATCAGACACGCGACTCTGCGCCATTTGCTTCCTCCAACACTATCATTCCTGCACCAGCGTCTTTCCGATTAAAATCAAGAATTTCTGAAATTCTCATTTTACCTTTTCCAGCGACAATCTGCATTGCGCAGCAGCGGCGCACTTTTTTGTACGTTAAAGCTTTTCTTGCAACTGATGTTAAGCGCAGCAAAGCATTTCTGAAGCCAAACCGAAAAGAGCGCCTCATCGCGGCTCGTTCCCAAACTCCGGTTTGGGAATGGAGATGGGCTCGAAACCAGAGATTGGGAACGAGAATTTGGGCGTACCGAAATTAGGTTGACGGTAGTGCGTCTCTGTGGAATGGAGCTGATAAACAGTTGCTGTATTATGAAGCTGGCGCGTAACATCAGCTTGTAAGTCAGTTTTCTCTTGAAATTCTTTTGCCCTTTCCGCTCACTCAACACTCCGTTTTCATTTTTCAAATGCCAAAACTTTCAAGAGAGAAGAAAATTGAAGCTTGATTCACGATTTTTTGTCAAAGCATTTTGCATAATCTTTTGCTTCTTCGCCAACCTTGCCGTCGCACAGCCCGATGCTGAGCGTGAACTCACTGTTAAAAAAAAGTACGTCAAAGAAATAGAGCGCATTGCTAAAAATGCAAAAGTTAAATTAGCCTTCAAGACGATTGAAGCGCTGGAGCCGCGCACGCTGTCGGATCACATTCTGCTGAATGAAATTCCGGCGCCGCCGTTTGGCGAAGAGCGGCGAGCTAAGAAATTCGCGGAAATGCTGTTAGAAGCCGGGGCGGATTCCGTCTGGCTCGACGAAGAAGGCAACGTGCTCGCTCTGCGAAAAGGCAAGAAACGGGAACGCGTCATTACTCTGGACGGCCACCTCGACACGGTTTTTCCCGAAGAAACTGACGTCACAGTCAAAACGCGAGGCGATACGCTTTTTGCGCCAGGGATTGGAGACGATACGCGCGGCTTGATCGTTGTGCTTACGGTTTTGCGTGCGCTTGAAGAAGCAAACATCGAGAACAATGCGGATGTGCTTTTTATCGGCACGGTCGGCGAAGAAGGCAAAGGCGACTTGCGCGGAATGAAGCACCTTTTTCGCAATGGCGGTCCGAAAATAGACGCTTGGGTTTCCATTGACGGCGGGAATATGGAAAGAATCGTAACCGGCGGCCTGGGTTCGCATCGTTACCGCGTCACGTTCCGAGGTCCGGGCGGACATTCCTGGGGCAGCTTTGGTTTAGTCAATCCGCATCATGCTCTGGGAGCTGCGGTACATTATTTCACACAAGCGGCGGATAAATTTACGGCAAAAGGCGCACGAACAAGCTACAACGTTGGGCGCATCGGCGGCGGGACTTCGATCAACGCAATTCCCTTTGAGTCGTGGATGGAAGTGGACATGCGCTCAGAAAGCGACGCACGCCTGAACGGAATCGACTCGCTTTTTCAGATTGCCGTGAAACGCGCACTCGAAGATCAGAATAAGATGCGGCGCAGCGGCCCGGAATTAACAGTCGAGGTGGAGAAAATCGGAGATCGTCCTTCCGGCAAAGTCTCTCCGGACTCGCCCCTGGTTCAGCGAGCGCTTGCGGCAACGCAATTCTTTGGCGTGACTCCAAGTTTGAGAACCGCTTCGACAAATTCAAACATACCGATTTCTATGGGCGTTCCGGCAGTCACCCTTAGCCGCGGCGGCGACGGCGGGGGCGCGCATTCGCCCAGTGAGTGGTGGTTAAACAAAGACGGTCATCGCGCGATTCAAAACGCGCTGCTGATTCTGCTAGCTGAAGCCGGTTTGGCCAAATGAACGATCCGCATCAAAAACCGACTTTTCGTCAATCAATCATTCCGCTGATCGCCGTTGCCGTTTTCCTTGGCGTCGGCTACGGCGTTTTGCGTCTCAATGCAGAAATCCTTCTTCTCGCCGCAGCCACTGTCGCGGGAATTATTGCCTACCGCCTCGGATTTACATACAAAGAACTCGAACGAGGCGTCTTGCAGAGCATGATGAAAGGCATGCCTGCAATGCTCATCGTTATCGTCGTCGGCGCGCTCATCGGATCATGGATCGCGGCGGGAACGATTCCCATGCTGATTTATTTTGGCCTCGATCTTATCTCGCCTGCATATTTTCTCGTCACCGCTTGCATTGTTTGCAGCATCGTCTCATTGGTGACCGGCACATCCTACGGCACGGTTGGAACGATAGGCGTGGCTTTTATCGGCATTGCGCAAGGCTTGGGAATTCCGTTGGGGCAAGCAGGCGGAGCCATCGTCGCCGGGGCATATTTTGGCGATAAGCTTTCGCCGTTTTCGGATACGACAAATCTCGCGCCCATCGCCGCGCAGAGCAATCTTTTCGATCATATCAAACACACATTGTGGACCACGACGCCTGCGTGGCTTCTTGGTTTGAGCGTCTATTTTTTTATTGGCTTTTCATCAAGCGCCGAACAGAATTTTTCGTTGCAAAACGCGGAAATTATCCAGCAAACGGTGCATGAAAATTTTCGATTTCACGTTCTGCTTTTGCTCCCGCCGCTAATCACGTTGTACTCGGCTATCCGCAAAAAACCGGTAATTCCGAACATGCTGTTCTCGTCCGTCGTGGCCGTTGCGTTGGCGATTTGGCTTCAAGACTTGACCTTGAAAACAGCAGTCGCTTCAATGGTAAGCGGCTTCGTATCGCAAACCGGGAGCGAGATGGTGGATCGCTTGCTTTCGCGCGGCGGCATGGCGAATATGATGCACGTCACGTTGATCGCTTTTTGCGCCTTTGCGTTCGGCGGAATTGTACAAACCGCCGGGATGCTTGACGTGATTCTCCAGCGCCTGCTGAAAATTGCTGACACGACGGGTAAACTCGTCGCTTCAACGGTTTCAGCAGGAATCACCACGGCGTTAATGACGGGCAGCTCATTTTTGTCGATCATCCTTCCCGGCGAGCTGTTTGCGCCTGCATTCAAGAAAAGAAAACTCGCGGCCAAAAACCTGTCACGCACGACTGAGGACAGCGGTACGGTTGTCGTGCCGCTTGTTCCCTGGAGCATCGCCGGCGTTTTCATGGCCGGAACGCTCGGGATTCCGACAATGGATTACGCGCCCTGGGCGATCATGTGTTACACGGGATTTATTTTCGCCTTGATTTATGGATTTTCCGGGTTCAAAATCGCGCCGAAGCTCAGAGATGACGAAACTCAACCCGGCAGCTAAATAATTTTAGACTCACCCCAAAACCTGTTGCATACATAAATGACTCAAACGCGCCGCCGTCCAACGCTTTTGGAAGCATTGCTCCCGCTTGTTTTCGTTGCAAGTTTTCTGGGCGTTGGGTTTGGAGTTTTTCGTTTAAATACAGAAATTCTGCTTTTGACCGCCGCTGCTGTAACAGCGCTGCTGGCCCGCCGTTTGGGATGCACCTACAAAGACATTGAGCGCGGAATTCTGAATAGCATTCATAAGGGAACGCCTGCTGCGCTGATTGTTATCGCGGTCGGCGCCGTTATTGGTTCATGGATCGCGAGCGGTACGATTCCGATGTTGATTTACTACGGCCTGGAATTTATCTCCCCAACATACTTTCTGGCAACGGCCTGCATCGTTTGCAGCATCGTGTCTTTGACAACAGGCACTTCTTACGGAACCGCGGGTACAGTAGGCGTAGCGCTGATCGGGGTTGCGCAAGGCTTGGGCGTTCCCTTGGGACAAGCGGCGGGCGCTATTATCGCCGGAGCCTATTTTGGTGATAAAATGTCTCCGTTTTCTGACATGACTAACCTGGCTTCGGCGGTCGCAAAAAGTAATTTGTTTGATCACATCAAACATATGCTGTGGACGACGACTCCGGCCTGGATTTTGGGCGTCATTGTCTATTTTTTTATCGGCGCATCGGGCGACGCCGCTGCGGCTTCGCTCGAACAAACGGCGCTTATCAAGCAAACAATTTTGGATAATTTTCAGTTTCATCCGGTTCTGCTTTTGCCGCCTGTAATGATTGTCGTCGCCGCCGTTCGTAAAAAGCCCATTATCCCAAGCATGTTCGCCGCGAGTTTTGTCGCGGCATTGTTGGCCATTTGGGTTCAAAGTATGGATTTGCAGGCGGCGTTTGGATCGATGACGTCTGGTTACCAGTCACAAACTGACAACGAGATGATCGACAGTTTGCTCTCGCGGGGCGGCATGGCTGAAATGATGAATATTGTGCTGCTGTTGCTCTGCGCTTTTAGTTTTGGCGGCGTCGTCCAAGCTGGAGGAATGCTCGATGTTGTGCTTGAGCGCCTGCAAAAGACCGCTGATTCGACGGCCAAGCTGATCGCTTCAACCGTTGCTTCGAGTTTAGCTTCTTGCCTCATGACGGGAAGCGCCGCCGTTTCAACGATTCTTATCGGGGAGTTGTTTGCTCCGGCGTTCAGGAAGATGGAGCTTGCCGCCAAAAATCTTTCTCGAACGCTGGAAGACAGCGGAACAGTGGTTGTGCCTTTGATCCCGTGGAGCATCGCCGGGTTTTATATGTCGCGCACTCTCGGAGTTGCCACGCTTGAGTACGCGCCCTGGATGATCATGTGCTACACGGGATTCATTTTCGCTTTGATCTACGGCTTTACCGGTTTCAAGATTGCGCCGCAGATCAAGGATGACGAAACGGAGCAAGGAAGTTAGTGAGGCAAGAAAAAGTCATGGGGGTTATGTTTTTGAGAACTGGGGCGCGGCGGAGGCGGGAAAGGTTGCAGGTTTTGCCGGGACGTCAACTTGTGTCACTGGAATTGTCACATCAGCGCTGAGCGTCTGTGAAAGACCGTTCAGTGCGGTGTGAAATGCAAGCGCGATGTTCGTTGAAAGCAAGTCTTCCGCGTCTTGCGCCCACGGTTGCAGCGGGTGGCGGAAGCCCTGCACTTTGTCCAATTCAATGTTCATCGCTTCCATATTATCTTCGTCATAATATGGCTTTTTCCCCATGATCTTATTCAAGTTCGGGAGCGGCGTAAAATCGAACGGGCTTTTATCCTCGCTTTCGGCGGCAAAATTATACGGCTGATTCTCGCAAAAAACATGTTCGGCAAATTGATCCAGCTCAGGGATGACTTTTGTGACCATTTTCATCGACGTTTTGGTAAAAGAAGCGTCGCACGGGAACCATTTGCCGTCGAGGAAAACGGCGCAAAAATAGTGTTTAATATATTCACGAACATCGGCGCGGTATTCTTCCGGCAAGAGAAGCGAGACGCAAAGCGACTTGATTTTTAACTCGACAAAGGCGGCTTGCAATCCTGAAGCGCGTAAAAGCGCGGCGTGGAGATTGGCTTTTGAAGTACACATGCCGCAGCCCATCGCCAGCGTCTGGGAAGCGAGTAAATCCCAGTAGCCGAACCGATAAGGCGTTTGACGAACAAACCGCCAAATGTTTATGGCCGTTTCCCACTGATTGCTCCCCGCCAGTTTTTTCGCCGTTGCGACAATTTCAGAATGTTCATGGTCACAGTGGTTTTCCATAACCGTGCTGGACGGTTGAAAATCTGTACTTCTTTTCGTTTTTCGGATTTGCACGTAAGGGGAGAGAGCAACGATAAGCTTGGTCAAAATCTCCAGGTTTTCCGTTTTTGATAAGACGCTTCTCGGCAAGCAAAATAAAGTTGCTTCGAGCGTTTCTATGATTGCCGTTGCAGATTCAGATCCGCCAAGAAAAAAGCCTTCCTCCCCCAAAAAGTCTCCCGTGCTGAGCCATGCGGGTTTGCCGCTTTCTTCTTGTTGAACAATTATTTTTCCCTTGAGGATAAAAAAAAGCGATTCAACGCTCTCGTCAGTCTTGAAAACATGCTGATTCTTACGAAATGTTGTCGTCTGTCCCAATCTTTCGATGGCGGACAGATCGTTTGTCGGCAGGCGAGTGGAGAGTTTGGATGAGGCTAATAAAGACATTTCGCCAAGAGATTAAGTCGATTTTTTAAGGATGACAAAAATAGCGCGCGGGTCGTTTTCAAGGGTGCTGGGAAGGCTTGACTCTCTGCTCTCGAGGAGCTTGAAAGTGCATCGAAAATATTCGGAAATTTCCTTAGCGTCAAATTTGTGAGCTCCGGGACGCGGCGTTTCTTCATTCTTGGAAAACGCCTTCATACAAAGAACGCCGTTTTCCGCAATGAGTCGGCAGATATTGCCGACATACTTGATCCTTAGGTCTTCCGGCAATACGTGAAAACAGCCGCGATCATGGATGACGTCGAATTCGCCGCTAAGCTTGCTTTCGGTTATGTCGTCTACGCGCCATTCAATGGCCGAAGCCAGCGCGCCCGCTCTTTTTTTTGCGACTTCCACGATGTAGGGAGAAATATCCGTTGCCGTGACCTCGTATCCGGACCTCGCGAGAAAAACAGCCGTCGTCCCCGGTCCCGCGCCTACGTCTAAAATGCGTTTGCCGCGAGAACCGTACTTTTCGATAAACTCTCTGAAGTCTGAGTCTATCTCCCTGGTAAACCAGGGCAATTCTTGAACTTCATAGCTCTTGTTAAAAGCGTCCCATCCGAACTTTGCTTTGTTGTGAGCAAGCTTAGTCATCGTTTTTACTCCACCCATAAAGAGTCTGGCGACCATTTTTTAGCAGGAGCGCATATCTTCAAAGTTCAATGCGCGTGCGCGCCAAATACGGTTAAAGATTATCCGCCCCGGAGTTTGCGGAAGTACAAATCGGATGCAGTAACGATGATGAACGAGATTCAGGAGAGAAGGCCCGGGTTGCGGCCTATAATGATTATGTTAAAAATATTAACAAGTTTTAATATGAGGCACAAGAGAAAAGTAGGCCGGCGAAAACTTATTCACGGCAATGCAAGGACGGTTGAATGTCTTAACCGTTTCGTTCGCGAAAATCCAGGTACAAAACCCAGCCCATGAGTACAACAAATGCAAGATTGACCGGCCAGTCCAACGTTTCCAGCACAAACTGAAAGTGCGTCTTGTCACCCCCGGTTTCGCTCACGAACAACGCTTGAATCCCGGGCGGCGCGCTCCTGGCTCCCGTGCTCCCAAGTAACGCCCGGAAAAATTGTAACCTTAGGCTTTCGCATGTTTCCGCAGCTCCGGCAGAATCTTCGCCAGTTGCTGGCCGAATTGATGCTTAAGATCGTTCATGTCGGCGTAGACGGTTTGGAAATGACCGAGCTCCCGGAGCGTTTTCTTGAACTCGAGCAGCGTGTTTATCTTTTCGGTAATCGCGCTCATCTTTCCCGGCGGCTTGTCTTTGAAATACGTATAAATCAGCGGCTTTTGCGTTTCTTGAAATTGCCCAAACGCCGTCTCGAACTCTTCCCGCGTAAATTTTCCTACCTTGGTATGAAACAGGCTCAAAAACACATCGCAATTCTTGATCGCTTTGTTGTACTCGTTCTGCAAGCGCGTTTGCGACATGGCGTCGACGAAATCTTCCCACAACTCCAGACGCAGGAAAGCGCCTTCCTCAACCAGGCGCTTGTTTTGGCGATTGATGAAAATTTCAAACTCGCGCCGGTCTTCTCCCAATTCTTCAGATGAAGCCAGAAAAATCCTGATCGTTTGTGTTGGCGGCAATGAGGTGCGCCGCTGCTCCGACTCCTGCATTCTGTCGCGCAATTCGAACGCATCACCGAATCTTGAAATGCCGAACCCGGCCAACAGCGGCAAAACCGGCGCGTCTTCATAGCTGACTTTGCACTCGACCGTGTGCTTGCCTTTTTCAAGCCGTCGTTTCAAATCAGAAAATTCGTACAAATGCGGCGTTTCCGAACCGCGACATGATCCGCAATTACAGGGCAGGAGTTTTTCATACTTGAGCTTGTGATAGCTCTGGCTGATCTCGTCCAGTGCATCGGCGATGACCGCGCGGAACTCAGCGACTTCCCGGCCGGAAAAGCGGATGACGATGCGGCGCTCGAACAAACGCTCAATCACCTCGGCCCGCGTATTCTCCCGCCGCAGAACCACGCCGTTGCGCCACACCCAATCATGATTGTCGATGTATTTGTACATCAGCACAACGAACTGCCAGAAGACGCCTTTCGGCATGAACACGTCGTAGCGCACTTGCATGTGGCTGTTGTTTTCCGCGTTCCATTCGTAGGTCGGCGTGTCTTTAGGCAGCATTTGCGGCGCGACCAGATTGCCGCTGTCGCCGATTTCATAGACCAGGCGAAATTTTTTCATCAACTCGATTAAAATACCGTCTCGCCGGGCGTATTCCGGCTCGCGCCAAAGCGCGGTGCAATCTTCACAAGTAAAGCGGCCTTGCTTGCTTTTCATGCTCTCGTCGTCGAAGATGCGGTAGACCGCGTTAGTGGCCCAGACCGGTTTGAGAATGACCCAATGCCGCAGCAAGGGATGATCGTCGAAGTTGAGCACCACGCCGAGATCGTGGAAATAACTCAGCAAAACGGCGACGTCTTCCGCCTCGGTGATTTGCTCCCCGGCGCAAATTAGATCGAAGTCTTCGCGGTAGACAATGTTACGTTTATCTTCTTCCACCGCTCGGCGCACTTGCGGCCAGCGCGCGGGAACCGGTTCGCCAATATGCGGCAGATTGTTCGCGTGATGCTCCAGATCACGGACAAGCTTTTCAATTTTGGCCAAACGCGTACGACGCAAGCCGGCGTCCTTCTCCTCGGCGGTTTTGAAGTTGAGGGCCGCCACCTCCTTGAGATTGTCCGAATAGCGCTTGTACAATTCCGGCAGATTAGCCGCGCGCTGCACGTCGTCCTTCTCGTTTAGCACGATGAGCAAGGGACTGGCTCCGGCGAACAGTTCAATGATGTTGAGCCAGTAATTGAAATCCGTGTCATCCTTGCGGTTGTCCGCCACCAGCACGTAGAGCGAGCGCTTGGAGAGAAAAAAGCGGTGTGTGGCATGGTAAATCTCTTGGCCGCCGAAATCCCACACATTAAGATGAAAGGGGCGCTTGCCCTTGGCCTCGCGGGCCGGCACATTGAATTCGTGCGTTTTAATGGTAATGCCGCGCGTACGGTCGTCGATATGCGGGAGTGCGCAATCGGGCTGTTCGATCTTGTGCGCCAGGGTGGTTTTGCCCGCCTCGCCTTCGCCGACGATCAACATCTTTGCTTCGTAAATGCGCTCTTTTTGCTGTTCCTTGATCTGCCGGTAATAATTGCGAATTGCCTTGTTGCCTTCCTTGACCACCTCCATCGGCGGTTCTTCAATGGGGTTGCCATACAAGTTGGCGCATCCGCTCACATATTCACTGTCGACTCGTACCGTAAGATTTCCCTCCGCGAGCCAGGAAGGAATTTTTTTGATATTGTTTTTAATCAAATCGAGCGTGGTCAGGCCTTTGAGTTCCTTGAGAAAGGCGTAGTCCTTTAGCTTTGTGTAACTTAAATAGAGCGTGGTCAGGCCTTTGAGTTCCTTGAGAAATGCGGCGTCGGTTAAATTGTTGGAACTTAAATCGAGCGTGGTCAGGCCTTTGAGTTCCTTGAGAAATGCGGCGTCGGTTAAATTGGTGTAACTTAAATAGAGCGTGGTCAGGCCTTTGAGTTCCTTGAGAAATGCGGCGT
>CAXHAT010000128.1:0-23621 GCA_964014485.1 uncultured Deferribacteres bacterium | reverse complement strand
AACCATCAGCTCTGGTAAAAGTGGTCCAGCTTTGGCCGTCATAGCGACTCACGCCGTACGATGTTCCAAACCACAACGCGCCTTTACTGTCTTCGAAAATGGCGTTAACGTCGTTGTCAGCCAAACCATCAGCCGTGGTAAAGGTGGTCCAGCTTTGGCCGTTATAGCGGCTCACCCCATTATTTGTACCAAACCAGAGTACGCCATTGCGGTCTTGTGCAATGGCAAAAACCCTGTTGCCAGCCAAGCCGTTCGCCTCGGTAAAGGTGGTCCAGTTCTGACCGTCATAGCGGCTCACGCCGCCTTCTGTACCAAACCAGAGCGCGCCATTGCTGTCTTCTATAATAGCGGTGACCTGGTTGTCAGCCAAACCATCAGCTCTGGTAAAAGTGGTCCAGCTTTGGCCGTCATAGCGACTCACGCCATCAATTGTACCAAACCAGAGCGCACCGTTGCCGTCTTCTGCAATGGCCAAAACATGGAAGTTCGCCAGACCGTCATTCGTAGTAAAAGTGGTCCAGGCCGGGTTTTGTGCAAATCCTGACACGAATAACAATAGCGACAGCCATCCGGTTAGTATAGTATACTTATTCATAAGCTTTTTCTCTGGGCTTTGTTCGGAATCGTCTTTAATCTGTAAAAGACGGCATGGAACTTGGAGTTGAAGTAGTAAGTCGCGCACAATACAGTTTCGCACAAACCTACTGCGCAAGACTCCGCCGCCAGTCCGCGATTTCCACTTCGACATTCTGTTTCATCTGCGATACTGAAATTGAATTAAGGTTCGGTTCTAATAACTCATCGATCCAAACCTGATTCGTGGACTGCGCCACAGCCGCAACAATCTCGTGCCGCTTATTAAACAGCCTGCTCACAAACCACGCTTCGTAAAACGTCTCATGGAATGCATTCAAATTCACTGGCAGCCAAACCTTGTCGAGCGGCCCTATAGTCGCCAGGGGATCGTCGTCGCTTTGGGGGTAGAGCGGATGCGACTTGTCCTGAATGTCCGTTTCAAAATAGATCAAAATGTCCCTGCCGCCGACAACGGCGAAATCGACGTCCACGTCCATTGCTTCCAGAAGCGTGGCGAACAAAACCGCCAGATCGTTGCCGGTTCCGGCTTTGGCCGCCAGCGTTTCCGGCGGATATTGCAGGTATTGCGCCCCGCGCCCAATTGGTTTCTGGTTTAGGTCTTGCGCTTGCAGCCACTGCCATACGGCAACCGCTTTGATGAAATTCACCCCAAAGAAACGTCCGTCTTCAGAGTCATAAAGCGAATCGAGCGCAGCTTCAATCTCTCGCGCAACTTTGGCAAACAAGGCGATTTCCGATGTCACAAATGCCCAAACATGCCGCGCCTCGCTGAGATCAAGATAATTTCTCGGCACGAGCACCATGCTGTCGCTTTTGAAATCGACAACTTCGACTGCGTCGTCTTCAAAGGAAGAAATCTCCAATTTCAATTCGGCGCGAGCGTCTGTCGGTCTATCGATCAATCGAGCGAGCGAATCGAGCGCAGGCCAAGGCGTCTTGATACTTTTTCCACCCTTGAAATCATTCATCACCGGCAACTTGCGCGTCTGTGTCTGCGCGTCACCGGCAGTGAGTGAGAATGATAGATCGGCGGTTGCGCGTTTGGAAGAATCGCCGGTCAGCTTGACCTGCATGAATGAATCACGATAGACCGTCGCCTGCGCGAGATAAAGGGTGTCGGGCAATTGCAGCGGTTCCGCAATGCTAAGATATTTCAGGGCCGAAGGTTTAAAAAACTCGGAACGAATGTATTCAAAGGCCGCTATGCCCGCCGGAACAATAGCGAGCAGGACGCCAATCAGCCATCTTTTATCCAGGCTCTTCCCGCCGTTCGCCGCCTCTGCGCTTGTTTCTGTCTTGACCTGAGTTTCTTCTCTGCGCTCTCGCAGCGTTCTGGCCGCGGCTTTGTTGACAATAAGCTGCGGCACTTCGTGATCAGGCAGGTTGAAGCCGTGCACGGCGTTCTTGCCGAGCCTGAAAGCGGCTTCATAATCTTCCCCAGCGCCCAGACCGTCGTAAAAGCCGACGGCGAACTCGATTCCGGCGCGATCATTCACCGGCTTGCTCATGCCGACGACGTAAGCGATATGCTCGGCAATCACTTCAGCCTGTGCCTGCGACCAACAGGCGTTGAGGACGACGCACTCGATTTTGTCGGCAAAAAACGAAAACAGGTCGGCGAGGGCGTCGTTTGGCATAATGATGAAATCGCCGGAATCTCCTTCAACCAGCAAGCCGTCTTCGTCGCCGTGCCCGCAGAAATGCACGACGTCCGGCTCGACGTCAAGCAGTGCGCGCCGCATTTCGCGCGGCCCGACGGCCCATTGCTGTACAATTTCAAAGGCTTCGCGATGACGCGAGCGACGCAGGCCTTCGCTGATTTCGCGCACTTCCACGTCCAAACGCAGCCGCGCCAAATCCCCCGGATTCGAGGCCAGAATCAGGATTTTTCGTTTTCTCGTCATCGTTTTCACTGCCTGGGCTTACGTGTTGAAGCATAGACGATGTACGCGCCATCGGGCGACCAATCGGGATTGAGATCGGTGGACCAGGATTCGGAAATTGTCGCGCCCGATTTGTCGTCGACGTGACGCAGGATCACGTCCCAGCGCCTGCCGAAGAACTGATCATAGAGCACTTGATCTTCACTCGGATGCAGGCGCAGGTCGGTGAAAATTTTATAATCCTTTGACGGTTCCGGGTTGACGATCACCGTTGTCAACGAATCCACGTTTAACTGCATCAGTTGACAGGTTTCGTCGCGTTCCTGTACGGCGAGCAAAAGACCGCGCCCGTCCTGCGACCAAGCGCAGGGCTGATAAACGCGTTCTTTTATAGAAACGGCGTCAACTTTTCCTGCGGCAATCGAAGCGATCCTCAAAGCGCCGTTGCGCACGAAAGCAATCCGTTCGCCGTCGGGGCTCCACAGCGGGAATCGATCCGAGCCGGAGCCGTCGGTCAAAGCGCGCTGATTGCCGCCGTCGGCGTCCATAAGCCAGAGTTTGGTGGCGCGCGTGCCGCGCAGAAAGGCGATGCGCTTGCCGTCGGGGGACCAACGCGGAAAGTTATTGTCTTGATCCTCGGTTGCGGTCAAGTACTCCGGCGGCTCGTTCAGATCAGCCTTGATTTTCCAGAGATTTAGAAAAAGCCCGGTGCGCGGATCGTCGCCGCGCGCGCTGTTTTCAAGCTCTTTTTGCACGCGAAAGAGCTTGATCAGCAAGCCGTCGGAGACTTCGCGCGCAAAGTAGTTTTTCAGATATGCGCCGCCGTTGTTTTGCGTCAAGCCGGTTGTCGGCGCGAGTGCAAGCAGACACAACGAGAAGACGCAACCGCTATATTTATTTCGCATCGTTTTCAGTTCCCTTGTTCATTGCGTGAATTGATCCAGACGTCCACTTTGTATTCCTTCACCACCGCCGCTTCCGGGTCGAGCTGTTTGGCCTGGCTATAAACCTGCAGGGCTTCCTGATCGTTGCCTGCTTCGTAGAAAGCTATGGCCCGCAGCACCAGCGCATACGGCTGCTGCGGAAAGCGCGTTTGCAAAGCTTGCGCTTGTCTTTCCGCCGCATCAAATTCACCGTCGGCACTGTGCAGACGACCCAATTCGAAAAGATGCTCCGGAACGTCGGTTTCCAATTCAGTAAGCCGCAGATAGAGTTCTTTCGCGCGCTGTCGGTTGTTTTCGAGTCGTTCGAGCAACGCCAGTTTTTTCAAAGTCGTGAGATGATCGGGCTGCGTCGCGAGCGTTTTTTCCAGGTTTTCTCGCTCGGCGCTCAAGCCGCGCGTTTGCAGCCATTTGAGATCAGCGTGATAGAGCGTTTCGATGCTCGAGCGTTGCGGCGCGGGCAGCGACCGGTTTTCTTGGGCCGGATAACCGGGGCGGAACTGCGTCCACGCTTTTTCTACGGTAACCATCTGTTGCAGGTCTTTGATCCGGGAATTGATGACTGCCTGATGAAAGTTTTGGCCGATCATGGTGACTTCAACGGGCAGCCACAACCTGTCGTCGCGGACGTGGTAGACGGACGGATCGTCAAACAATTCTTCAGCGGCGTAGGGCTTTTGTCCGCTGTCGACCAAGAGAAAGATATGCCCTGGTGAAAAAGCAAGCGCCGTCGGCACGTCGACGGATTCCAGCAGCGAAGCGTAAAGCACGGTCAGGTCGTCGCAATCGCCGCGTCCATAGCGCGTCAGCGTTTCGCTTGGATAGTGAATCACGTCAAAGGCGTCGCCGCTGGTGTCGGCGACCATGGAAACGAATGGTTTCTCCTGGTCAGGAAAGTAGCGAATGTCCAAACGCCCAAGCGCGTCAAACAAGATAGCCGCTTTGTGTAAATTGTCGGAGCCTTCGACTTTTGATAAATCATCCGCGAAAGGATCGAGAACGTCGCGTGCGAATTGCTGCACAATTGGAGCATCGCGTGATATGAAACTGGCCGCAGCTCCGGGTCCGTTTTTCCAGGAGACGGCCCCGGCTTTTAATAGCTGGACTCTATATCTGCGCTTGTGCTTCTTATTGAAATTGGCATCAGCGCCTTGATCATAAAGCACCCGAACTTCGGCGTTAGCGCCCCGTGGATTGTCGACGGCCAGAGCCTTTTTTCGAAGCAGGCTTTTCGGACTGAAATGAATCGTGCTTGTCTCGCCTGGCGCCATGGTCTTGTTACTGATCACAGTTTCCGCCTTTTCCATTAAGGCTGGTATGAAAAACTCGACACTGGCTAGGATCTCCGTTTTTTCTTCGTTTGCAAGCGTCACATGACCGAGCGAAAGTGCTTGATAGTCGCCGTAACGGCTGGGAAACAGCCTGTCGAAACGCTCATCGCTTAACTTGACTTTGGCGCGGCGGAAGGAAACGGCCAGAGACAAAGACAGACGAGAGCTGTTTGGCAGCACTGGCGGCATAACGTAAGCGTAATCGATGCGCACGATAGACTTTTTCAGGCTGAAACCGGCGGCGTAGATCGTTTCCGGCGACGGCGTATCGTAGACGTCGTGCTGCAAGCCCGCGCGCACGGCGACAAGGTCGTTCAACATCCAGTATTCAGCGCCGAAGTGGATGCGATCTCCGGGCGTAATCATCGCCGAGAATGTCAATGGCGAACGCGGAGACCAGGCCGCGCCGAGACGAAAGAGTTGATCGCGTACGGTTTCCCAGGAACTGCGCAACGAGTCCGGCGTTGTTGCGTCGCCGGCGCTTCCGGCTGCATGACGGATGCGCATGCCGCCCGCGTCTTGCCACATCGCTCCGAAGCGCCATTTATTTGTTTTGTAAAACGCCCCCAGGTCTGCGCCAAAGCCGACGGGACTCCCTTGCTGCTGCAAGTCTTCCGAAGCGCTCATCTGTACGAACTTGCCGGTCAGGCCAAAGGAAAGCTTGTCCGTAAACTTGTAACTTGATGACAATTGCAGCATGGTCCATCCGAAATCAAGACCCAGACTGTTGTCATCCAGATCCTGAACGCCGTCAAAGAAGCCGCTGGCGCCAAGGGCAAGGCGGGAAGAGACCGGAAAGACGTAGCCCAGCATCCGATTGGAATATCCGGGCACCCCGAGGGGATTGCCGTACATGGTAATGAGTTCATGGTGCTCAAGCCATGACATGCCCGCCGGATTCCAAAACAACGTATTGGCGTCGTTCTCAAGCGCGACGAAAGCGTCGCCCATTCCCGCCGGACGCGCGCCGTAAGGCACCTGGCTGCTTTGGCTCAAAAGCGCCTGGATCGCGAAGCCAAGCGTAAACAGGATTGAAAATAAAAAATGCGCTTTGCCGTTTTTCATGGATATGCTCACGTTAAACATTTTGGATCACCGATGAAGTTTTCGACAAAGGGATTTAAAATGAAGCCGCCCACTGAAGAATATGCAATAACCCCTTGTATTCTTTGGGACGCTTTTTTTGCCGTCTGATCCCAAAGAGATCGGCGTTTTTTGTCCCGTAGAATGTCCGTTGCGGAAGGTTTGAGAATATCTCAAAGAAATCTGATAAAATCCATGACTTTTTTAGATGGACCAGAGTAAGCTTTTAGATAGCGTTCAACGCTCATGTAGCATATTTTTGTACTCGCCGGGAAATCAAACGATAATGCTTGTCGTACGGAAAAGCGTGATCCGTCGTCTGCGTACTCGACGCGGATTTCGTTGACACAAGCTCTTATTGTCCTATATTCATTATTAAGGCTGCGCCTCCCGCCAAATGACTTGCCAGCCAAAGCGCAGTCAAAAAAGCGAGTCACTACCAACACAAGGGGATCATGATGACCGATCTGAATCTTGCGAAGCTTGACGAAATCGACCACATCGTCGTGCTCATGCTGGAAAACCGTTCCTTCGACCACATGCTCGGCTACCTGTCATTGCCTGAATCCATGGGCGGCAAAGGCCGCGATGAAATCGACGGACTGAAAGCCTCCGATGAATACCGAAACATTTACAAAGACAAAGTCTACACGCCGCAACCGCTGGATGATGACTTCCTGATCTTCCCTTGGGATCCGGCGCATTCTTACCAGGACACGCAAATCCAACTCGAAGACAACAACGGCGGATTCGTCAGAAACTTTATGGAGAGTAAAAAAGCGCATACCTTGGTCAAGGGAGCAGAGAAGAACGATCCCGGCAAGGTTATGGGCTATCACACCGGCGCTCAGTTGCGCGCGTTTGATCATCTCGCCGAGCAGTTCTGCGTCTGCGACCGCTGGTTCTGCTCGCTGGCCGGGCCGACGGTGCCGAATCGTCTATACGCCATGGCGGGCACGTCGGACGGTGAAACGGCTAATCCCGGCAAGACCATTCCCTTCCGATCCTATGATTTAAAAACGATCTTCGAGTTTCTGTCGAACGTCAGCGTCAAGCATTACGCCGCCGACGTGGCGTCGCTGTTGTTCTTCAAGCAGCATCGCAAAGTGAAAACCATGATTAAGCCGCTCACCGACAATATGCAGTCGTTTTTTCTCGATGCAAAGAAAGGCAGATTGCCGTCCGTCGCCTGGATCGACCCCAACTTCGGCATTCTCAGCCGCTCCGGCAACGACGACCATCCGCCGAAGAATGTGCAAAAAGGGCAGGCCTTGGTGAGCCAGGTTTATAACGCCTTATTGCGCAGCCCGAACTGGGAAAAGACGCTCTTTGTTGTTACCTACGATGAGCATGGCGGCTTTTATGATCATGTCGTACCGCCGACTGTTGAAGACAGATATCCGCATATGCGCAAAAGCCTCGGCGTAAGAATTCCGACCATTGTGGTTTCGCCGTGGATCGGCAAACGATCAGTTTCGCATGAAGTTTTTGATCATACGTCAACGCTGAAAACCATTTTGCTCAGATTTGCACGTGATAATAATGGCGAGATTCCTTTTATGAGCGAGCGCGTGCAGGCGGCGACGCCGTTGAGTTCATTGCTCACTAAAGACGCGCCGCGCCGCGATTGTACGGCTGCGCCGCAGATTACGCCGTCGCGTCATGATCCGGTCGAGTCGGAAGTCACGGATTTGGAGGAAATGATGAAGATGCTTTATGAAGACGCGATGGCGGAGTAGGCTATTGGCGGGGGTTGTATAATGAACACCGATAATCCCGAAAGCTAACAGAAGTATGTAATGGCAATGAAGAAAAACGACGGCACGGAGCAACAAGAACGCTCCAAGCCGTTAAAAGTTCTTTTCCTCGCTTCCAACCCGCGCGGCACAGAGCAGCTCAGACTGGACGTTGAAATACGCGAGATCAAGCAAGCATTACTACAATCGGCGTTGCGAGACCAGTTCATTCTCGAACAGGAATGGGCGGTGCGCGTCAGCGATTTGCAGGGGCATCTTTTGCGTCATCAGCCGGACATTGTGCATTTTAGCGGGCACGGGAGCACGGAAAGCGAAATTCTGTTAGAAGACGAGTCAGGCGATTTGCATCCCGTGCCCTCGGACGCTTTGGCCAAACTGTTTCAAGTACTCAAAGACAATGTGAAATGCGTGGTTCTGAACGCCTGTTATTCGATACAACAGGGACATGCCATCGCGCAGAATATCGACTCCGTCATCGGCATGTCGAGAGCGATTTCAGACTCAGCTTCAGTGAGTTTTGCCATGGCGTTTTACCGAGCTCTAGGGTTTGACCGGAATATCAAGACAGCTTTTGACCTGGGTTGCCTGCAAATTGATTTGGAAATACTAGGTGAGCAAGACACGCCCCAATTGTTGGCGAAAGACGGAACGCACAAAACATTTAATCCTGTCGCGACAATGGAACTCAAAAGAACTATTGGCTCAGATCATACAGAAATAGGAAAAGACGGGAAAAAGAAAAATTGGAAATGGTATGCGGGTGTCGTGGGGGCATTGCTTCTAACTTTGACTGTAGTCTTTTATATATACAGTGGGTCTTTCCCTATTAAGTCCCTCTCATCAAAGGATTCTTTTTCAGGTCCAGAAGCGAAAGATGCCTCTTATTCACCACGACAAAGAGAGTACTCTGACGATCAATATCTTCAATTTAATCCGGGCAAACAGCCTCAATCACCTCATAAAAACCAAAATAGTGAAACCGATTCGATTTATTCGCCAAAACATACTCTGCTGTCATCAGGACAAGTTGAACAAATAATAAAAAACAACAACTTGTATGATAAAGTTATTAACCGTGAAGGAAACGGAATCCAGCACAAATACCGCGTAGAGTCTTTCAATAATCAGGAAGTTGTGATTGATGAAGCGACGGATTTAGTATGGCAACAATCGGGATCGTCTCTGCCCCTGTCTTTTGAGAAAGCTGTGGTATATGTTGAAAGCTTGAGAAGGGTTAAGTTTGCCGGATATAAGAATTGGCGTTTACCAACTCTTCCTGAAGCTCTTGCTCTCTTGGAATCTGAAAAGAAAAATGCCAATTTGGCGGTCAGTCCTTTGTTTGATGCGACACAAAAAGATATTTGGACATCTACAAAAAGTGAAGAAGGGAATTGCTGGACTGTTTCATTTGTAGATGCATTATATCAGCATACTCCCGCTCATTCTACAAGATCAGTTCGAGCTGTTTGTGTACTTATTGGTAATTCTTCTCAAACTCAATAAGCCCGTCAACATCTGTAGTGCATGTTATCATGAATACGAAAAACATACTCTTGTTTTTTTGTTTTTTAGTTATCCTAGGATTATCGGGCTGGATTGTCTATGACAAGGTATTGCAAGTCGAATCTAAGAGTTTGCGAACAAGACAAGTTTCTATCGCAACCCATCGGGATTTGGACTCTGTCGTGGTGGCTATAGGAACGATTAAGCCTGAGAGGGACGCTGAGATAAAAGTAGGAAGTAGAGCTTCGGGTATTATCAAGAGTATGTTTGTCAAAGTTGGGAATATCGTTTCAGAAGGAGATACTCTAGGCCAGTTAGATAAATCAGAATACGAAGCTTCTCACAGACAATGGTTGGCTGCAAAACAGGGCAGCGACGCTAGCTTCGAATACTCCAATTTAGCCGTAAGACGGATTAGAGAACTATATGAAAAGAAGTTTGCTTCAGAACAGGACAAAGATCTAGCTGAAAAAGCTCAAATAATCGCAGAATATGAGAAAAAGCAATCCGAAGCTAATTTAGAGGCTTCCAGAGTTAAACTTGAATATACAGAAATTGTCGCCCCTATCTCAGGAGTCGTATCGGCTATAAACATCGATCAAGGTGAAACCGTGGCAGCCAGTTTTCTCGCACCAACGCTTTTGACGATCATCGATCTTAAAAGGTTAGAATTGTGGGCGTACGTTGAGGAAGCTGACGTTGGTAGAGTCGGACGTGGTCAAAAAGTATCTTTTTTCCTTGATGCATATCCTGGGGAAGAATGCAAAGGCAGAGTCGAATTCCTTCGCCCAAGAGGTGAAATGAATGAAGGAGTTATGCAGTTCGTTTGTCTCATAAAAATCACAGATGATAGAGATCTTCCTCTTAAACCGGAAATGACGGCTACGGTTAAGTTCGAGGCCAAAGGAATTCCTAATGTGTTAACAGTCCCGAACTGGTCCATTGAAAAAGAACGACGTCGCCCATACGTTAATATTTTGAGCGGACACACCGTGACCAAGCGCTGGGTGAGGACAGGCTGGAAAGACGATAATTTTACAGAAATTTTGGAGGGTCTTGCCGAAGGAGACACAATACTTTACATAGAGCGAGTAAATACAAAGAATTAACCAAATTAATCTTTGTGTTTTTTGGATCGTATTGCACAACGGGTATCTGTCGTGATAGTAATCAAAACAAGCTCGATTCCATTCTTGACTACAGTCAGTATAAAAGAATGCCATATCAGTGCATCATCAAGTATATAACAATTATACATTTAGAAAGCGTATGAACTCGAATCGAAAGATTGTCGGGAGCGAAGTATCCGATTCTAAAAACGAATTGCTTTTAGATGGAGCGAGCGTTGGAAGCGAAGGAGTATCACCAATTTCAGTTCTCTTCATCGCTTCCAATCCGCGCGGTACAGAGCAGCTCAGATTGGACGGCGAGATACGCGAAATCAAGCAAGCATTGCGGCAATCGGCGCTACATGACAAGTTCATTCTCGAGCAGGAATGGGCGGTGCGCGTAAGCGATTTACAGGGCCATCTATTACGCCATCAACCGGATATCGTACATTTTAGCGGGCACGGCAGCACGGAAAGTGAGATTCTGTTAGAAGACGATTCCGGCGATTTACATCCCGTGCCGTCGGACGCTTTTGCTAAATTGTTTCAAGTTCTGAAGGACAATGTGAAATGCGTGGTTTTGAATGCCTGTTATTCCGAAAAGCAAGCAGAAGGCGTTGCGCAAAACATTGACTATGTCGTCGGCATGTCGAGAGCCATTTCAGACTCAGCGTCGGTGAGTTTTGCTGCCGCGTTTTATCAGGCTCTTGGATTTGGCAGGGACATCAAAACCGCCTTTGAGCTCGGTTGCCTGCAAATTGATATGGAAAATATTGGGGAGCAAGACACACCTCAACTGTTGATCAACAACACTATTATCAAGGCCGAACGAAAGCCGAAAAAGCGTATTTTTCTGAGTTACAAGCGTGATCATGAACCGGACGAACCGCTGGCCCTAAGACTCTACGACGCCTTGAAACAGGAGCACAGCGTGTTCATTGACCAGGCGATGCTTGTTGGGACGAAATGGGCGGAACGCATCGATTCTGAACTCGAAAATTCCGATTTTATTATCATTCTCCTTTCCAAAAAATCTATCAACAGTGAAATGGTGGCGTATGAAATTAAGAAATCGAATGAGCTTGCCAAACGAAACGGACGCCCCCTGATTCTCCCGATTCGTGTGGCTTTCCGTGATGATCTGCCCTACCCAATTAGCGTTTACTTAGATCACATCAACTGCGCCTTTTGGGAAGATGAAAATGATAGCCGACGACTGATCGATGAATTGCTGCGCGTCGTGTCTGGCGGCGAGCCGGTTTTGGTGGAAGAATCCAGGCATGAAATTACTCAAAAAGAAGAAAGGAAGTATGATGAGCCGCTTCCTTCGGCGCAACCGATTCAGTTGGAAATGCCGGAAGGCACAATGCGGACGGAATCCCAATTTTATGTTGAACGTAACGGCGACCACGTTGCGCTGCAAGCCATCGCCCAGCAGGGCGTCACGATCACCATCAAAGCGCCGCGTCAGATGGGTAAAAGCTCTTTGCTCAATCGTGTAATGAGCGCCGCGAGAGACGCCGATAAGCACGTCGCCTTTCTCGACTTTCAATTCTTTGATGATTCCACTATGAAGGACGCAGACACATTTTTTCGTCAATTCTGCACCTACATCTCGGATGAGCTCGAAATCGAAGATCGCGTTGATGAGTATTGGCAATCCGCCGCCGGTTATACGCAAAAATGTCTGCGTTACCTGCAACGCCATGTGTTGAATACAGTGACCGAGCCGTTGCTTCTGGCGATGGACGAGGTCGAGAGTATTTTCGACAAGGATTTTCGCAACGATTTTTTTGGCATGCTGCGCGGCTGGCACAACAAAAGAGCGTCGAGCCAGGTTTGGAGCAGGCTCGACCTCGCGCTCGTCACTTCGACCGAGCCTTATCTGTTTATCGAAAACCCTTATCAATCGCCGTTCAATGTCGGCGTCAAAATCGAATTGTCCGACTTCACTCTTCGACATATCGAAACGCTCAACCGGTTGCACGATGCGCCGTTCACGAAGGATGAATTGGCTGAGCTAACCGAGTTGTTGGGAGGTCATCCTTACCTGACGCGCAAGGCGCTCTACTTAATCGCAAGTGGCGCGTTCATGGTGAAAGACTTTTTTAAAACCGCTGGCCATGACGACGGCCCGTTTGGCGATAATTTGCGTTACTACCTTTTTCATCTCATCGATCATGAAAAGCTGCTGCACGGCTTGAGGCAGATCATTCAAAACAACACGTGCCAGGATGAGCGCGTTTTCTTCCGGCTGCGTGGCGCCGGGCTAGTTCACCGGGAAAACGGCAAGATGAAGCCGCGCTGTAAACTGTATGCGGACTATTTTGGACAACATCTCGATGGCTGATACGCTCACATACACCGTCGGCGGCACCATCCGCCCGGGCGTCGGGCTTTACGTGGCCCGTAACGCGGACAAGGACTTATTCCAACTCTGCCGAAAAGGAGAGTTCGCCTACGTCCTTTCCGCGCGCCAGGTCGGGAAGTCCAGTCTGATGGTGCGAACGGCCGCGCAACTGAAAAAAGAAGAACAGCGTTGCATCATCATCGATCTCAACCAGGTCGGTACGCAAGTCGACGCCGAAACATGGTACGTCACTTTGCTGACCATCATCGCCGACGAGCTGACGTTGGATGCGGATATCGACGAGTGGTGGCGCTCAAATGCGAATCTGGGCGTTTCTCATCGTTTGATTCGTTTTTTCCAGGAATTCGTTCTGGCAAACATCGAGCAACAAGTGACGATTTTCATCGACGAAATCGATATCACCCTCAGTCTCGACTTCACCGACGACTTTTTTGCCGCCATCCGCTACCTGTACAATAAGCGCGCGCAAACGCCGGAATTCTCCCGCCTTTCGTTCGTCCTCATCGGCGTCGCCACCCCCGGCGATTTGATGAAAGACGCCAACCGCACGCCGTTCAACATCGGGCAACGGGTGGACGTCACCGATTTCACTTTTGAAGAAGCCTTGCCGCTGGTCGAAGGTCTGGGACTGCCGCGCGACCAAAACGAGCGAACGCTCGATTTGATCATGCATTGGACGCGCGGGCATCCTTACCTCACCCAACGCTTGTGCCAGGCGATGGCGGAACGAGCGCGTGACGAATGGCGCGAAGACAATTTAAACGACCTTGTTGCGGAAACCTTCTTCGGCCCGGAAAGCGAGCACGATCACAACCTGCGCTTTGTCGGCGAAATGCTGACCAAGCGCGCTGATGCTGTGCTCAAAACCTTGCTGACCTACAAGGAAATTCGCTACACCAAGCGTCCGTTGCGCGATGAAGAACAATCGCCGGTGAAAAACCATCTCAAGCTTTCCGGCATCGTACGGCGGGAAAACGGCAAGCTCCATGTTCGCAATCGTATTTATAAAAACGTCTTCGACCGCAATTGGCTGAAAGAACACTGGCCGGTGAGTTGGTTCCAGACCGTGCCGCGAGGCGTCAAAGTGGCGTCGGCTTTTGTCGTTCTTTTGCTGATAACTTCACTGGTTTTGCTTTTCGGATTCATCAACGCCACACGCGAAAGAACAAAAGCCGCGAACACTGCCCAGGAAAATGCAAGACTTGCGCAAGAAAGGCTGAATGAAACCCTGCGACTCAATGAGCAATTGCAAAGCGCAAATAAAAACCTGAATGATTCGACCACGGCTTTACAGTTTGCGCGGCTGGAAGCCGAAAAAGAAGCGGAACGTGCGACCACTTTTGCCGAGGCCGAACAACGCGCCGCCAACCAGGCCCGACAGGCGCAGCGACAAACGACGCAAGAAAAACAACGCGCCGATAGTTTGCTCGGTGTAGCCGACGTCGCCAACGATTCTTTGGAAAAAACCATCTCGCAAGTGAGCCGCCAGCGTTTGACGACTTTGGCGCTCTCGTTGACCATTGAATCGCAAAAACAGCAGGAACAATTTGAGCTCGAACGCGCCGCTCTCTTGGCAAGGCAAGCCTGGCTTTTTAATGAAAAATACGGCGGCGGCTTTGAGGAGCAGGTTTATGAAGCGTTGCGCACTTCATTGAACGCCCTGGGCGAGCGAGATGGCAAAAATCTGGGCGGCCCAACCGTGATGCGTCTTTCTTCCGGCGTGCGAGCGCTGGCGGTTTCACCCGACGGGAAATACGTTTTCACCGGCGGCGAAGACGGGTCGGTTTCATATCTTGAACTGATGACCAAGGACACCCAGCGGTTTCTGTCCGGTGACAACCGCCACAAAGCCGGCGTTCGCGCCATGCTTTTCAACTCGAAAACGAACTCGCTGATTACGGCGGGCGACGATAACGCCATCATGTTCTGGCAATTCACCAAAGATGATAATTTACGCCGGAAAGCGACTTCGGACAGGCATGAGAATCGCGTTTGGGCTTTGGCGCAGAGCGCGGATTTTCAAACGCTGGCCTCAGCGGGTGCCAGCGGCAAGATTTTGCTATGGGACACGGCAAAGCCAAACACCAAACTGAAAAAAACGTTTGAGCACGAAAGTCGCGTCCGAGCGCTCGCGTTCAGCGCTCAGGGCGACCAACTCGCTTCCGCCGGAGATGACGGCGTGGTTCAGCTCTGGAACACGCAAACCGGCGATGCTTCAACCTTTCAGAACGACGGCAAGGTCAATGCGCTGCATTTCGTCGCGGAAGATTCCGTTTTGATGACTGGTGGCGGAACGGCTGGCGTTCTGCGTTTTTGGCGGCTGAATGACCCGAACTCTGAGCCGATTTTGCGAACCGGCCACGCCGGACCGATCAACGCCATTGCTTTGAGTCCGGACGGTCGTCGGGTTGCAACAGCAAGCTCGGACAAGACTATTCGCCTGTGGAGTCTGGAAGAAGAGATCGATCCAATCATGCTGCAAGGCCATGAATCCTGGGTTTGGAGCATTGCTTTCGACCCGGGGGGCGAAACCCTGGTCACGGGCGGCGGTGATAAAACCCTGCGTTTCTGGATCACCCGCCCCGAGATTCTCGCGGAAAAAGTCTGCGGGGAGTGCACGCGCAATTTGGCCAGGGAAGAATGGGCGACCTATGTCGGCGTCGATATTCCTTACGAGCGTGCGTGTCCTGATCTGCCGGGCCCGAATGCTCAAACAGGCTCGAATTAAAAATTATGCTAAGCGGTATGGCTTCGACGATGAACGATTCTAAAATGATAGCAAAAAACATCCGTAACAAAACGCTTAAAAATGGTTCTGGCGAAAATTTGAGCGTAACCGACGGTGTCATGCCCGCGCAGGCGGGCATCCAGTCTCGCCGAACACCCAAAGAATTTGGATACTCGCCGGAGTTTAGCCTCGCGCAGGCGGGGCCGGGTATGACCTTGCTGGTATTGGCGGCTCGTTTCAAAACACCTTTTCGGGCGAATCTTTGCCCCACTGCCAAAGCGCGCCTGCGACTCGCCGGATTGCTGCTGCTGTTTCATTTTACCGGCTTGACGCCCGGGTTTTCTCAAACACAGAACGCTTGCGCCGAAGCCCTGGCAAGGGCGCAGCAAGACTACGAGTTTGGCCGCTTTGATAGGGTTATTGAGCGCATGAAGCCTTGCCTTGCCGGAGACTTTGACGATGACGCTCAGGCCATACAGGTTTACCGACTGGTTAGCCTGGCCTATATTCGGAACGACTATCCCAATCTGGCCAAGACGGCGGTGCAGGAAATTCTACGATTGAATCCGGCCTATGCCGCCAACCCGGATGACTCGCCCGCTTTTGCACAAATGCTCGATGAACTGAGACCACAGTTGGGGAAAAAATCCGGTCAAAAGAAATGGCGGCTCATCATTGGCGGAGGCCTTGTCTCAGCGGCGGGGATAACCGCATATTTTCTTGGCATAAAACAAGAACGACAAATACCGGCACCGCCGGCTTTGCCAGATCAGCAATAAACATTTCATTGGGGATATACTCGTATGCAAACTAAACAACAAACTTCATCTACAACTGTATTGATTGCCGTTATTAACAGGAGCATTTTTGCTATACTGTTGCTTTTTTGTTTCCTCCCTAGGCTTCATGATCTTTATGCACAACAATTCACCAAAATCACTACTGGCGCTATTGTCAATGACGAAGGATACTCGATAGGGGCGAGTTGGGGTGATTACGATAATGACGGCGATCTGGATTTGTTTGTAGTGAACACAATCTCGCCTGACAGCACAGGGACGAATAACAGAGGTGAAGACAACTTTTTGTATCGAAATGACAGCGATGGGCATTTTACTAAAATCATTATCGGCGATATCGTCTATGATGGAGGGCAGTCTCACAGTAGTAGTTGGGGGGACTATGACAACGACGGCGATTTAGATTTGTTTGTAGCAAACGGCTCCAACCAAGACAATTTTTTGTATGAGAATAACGGTGACAGCAACTTCACCAAAATCACAACAGGGGTTGTTGTTAATGATGGTGGAAAATCCTGGAGTTGCAGTTGGGTCGACTTCGACAATGACGGCGATCTGGATTTATTTGTCAGTAACGAAAATCAAAATAATTTCTTGTATGAGAACACTGGCGATGGCGCCTTTACAAAAATCGTGACCGGCGAAATTGTCAATGATGCCGGAAACTCAGGAGCCTGTAGTTGGAGTGATTATGACAATGATGGTGATATGGATTTATTTGTAGCAAACTTTTTTACCGAGAGCAATTTTTTATATGAGAATAATGGTAACGGCGAATTTACCAAAATCACTACCGGTGAGATTGTCACCGATATTAGTGCTTCAAGTAGTGGCAGTTGGGGAGATTACGATAACGATAATGACATCGATTTATTCGTAACGAACAACCTCGGTCAAAATAATTTTTTGTACAAAAATAATGGAATGAGTGGCTTTGCCAAAATCGCCAGTAATCCAATTGTAACTGATATAGGAAATTCGAACGGTAGCGCTTGGGGGGATTATGACAACGACGGCGATTTAGATATGTTTGTCACAAATGTTTTTAACGGCAACAACTTCTTATATGAGAACAATGGCAGAGGTGCTTTTACTAAAATCATATCCGGCGAAATTGTCAATGATGGCGGGAACTCCTGGGGCTGTAGTTGGGGCGATTATGACAATGATGGCGATATTGATCTGTTCGTTGCGACATTAGGAGATAATAATTTTTTATACCAAAACAACAACAATGGTGGTCATTGGATCAATATCCTTTGTTTGGGTTCGGTTTCAAACAGGTCTGCTATAGGAACAAAAGTAAGAATCAAGGTTGAGCAACGAGGTTTGCAAACTTCAATGTGGCAATCGCGAGAGATTTCTGGGCAAACAGGCTTTGGCGGTCACAACAGCCTGAATGTCGAATTTGGTTTAGCCGATGCGACTATGATTGATTCGATAAAAATCGAATGGCCAAGCGGCATTGTTTGGGATACTACAAATGTCATAACAGATCAATTTATAACTATTAAAGAACCAAGACCAAGTACGCCTGAAGTGGAGACAGGCAACGCAGTAGAAATTACTTCATCTTCTGCTCAACTCCTCGGTACCGTTAACCCAAATGGCTTTGCTACAGAAGTATATTTTGAATATGGCGAGACAATGAACTATGGAAGCAAGGTTTTTGCAGTCGAAAATCCTCTAAGCGGGACAAACACAACTTTAATTAGCGCTGTTTTAAATGATCTGAATCCCGCAACTAAATACTACTACCGCGTTGTTGCAACAAATGGAGTGGATACAACACGAGGTACTGGTAAGACATTTTTGACTTTAGCTTTAACCCATTTCACATGTATCGTTTTGGATGCCACTATCCAGGAAGACAGATTTTTGGAAGGCGCAAGTTGGGGAGATTTTGATAACGATAACGATAACGATTTATTTGTGACCGTTTTTGGTGGAACAAACTACTTGTATGAAAACCTCGCCGATGGTCGTTTTAGTAGAATATTTTTGGGTGCGCTTACTTCCGATCTTGCTTATTCAATAGGAAGTAGTTGGGGCGACTTTGACAATGATGGAGACCTAGATTTATTTGTGGCAAATGCTTTGCTTTTAAATGATGGGGAGAACTATTTGTATCGTAACGATGGGGCCATGAGTTTTACAAAAGTGCTCGATAGCTCCATATCCAGCGATAACGGTCATTCATTCGGAACTAGCTGGGGCGATTATAACAATGATGGGTCTTTAGACTTATTCGTAGCGAACTCTTCCCTCGCGGGCAGTGGCTCTCCTAACTTCCTTTATATCAATGATAACAACAATGGTTTTGAAAAACTCACCAATGGTCCAATTGCCACCAATGGTAGAAACTCAATAGGATGTAGCTGGAGCGATTATGATAATGACGGTGATTTGGATTTATTCGTAGCGAATATTGACGACGAAAACAATTTTTTGTACCGTAATGACGGTGGCAGCAGCTTTTCCAGAATTACCACCGGTCCAGTAGTGAATGATGGGGGGAGTTCCCAAGGCGGAAGTTGGGGCGATTATGACAATGACGGCGATTTGGATTTGTTTGTGACAAATGTCATTTCAACAAGGAAGAACTTCTTGTATAAGAATAATGGTGATGGCACCTTTAATAAAATCACAGATGGTGACATTGTTAATGACAAAGGTTCTTCCAGAGGCAGTAGTTGGGGCGACTATGACAATGATGGCGATTTGGATCTTTTCGTTGCGAATATTAATGGAAGTAACTTTTTGTACAGAAACGACAGAGACCTTGGTTTTCAAAAAATCACAGAGAGCAAAATTGTCAAAGACAGTCTCAATTCTCGAAGCGGGAGTTGGTGTGATTATGACAACGACGGCGATTTAGACTTGGTGGTTATCAACTTCGATGGTAAAATTCTGCTTTATAGAAATGAAGGCAATAGTAATCATTGGATCAATACATACCTCGTAGGAACTCTTTCCAATACTTCAGCTATCGGTGCAAAGATACGTCTAAAAGCTACTATTGGCGGGCAAGCACTTTGGCAGTTGCAAGAAATCTCTGGTCAGACAGGATTCGCTAGTCAAAACAGCTTAAACGCCGAGTTTGGTTTAGGCGATGCAAAGACGATAGACTCGCTCAAAGTTGAATGGCCTAGCGGAATAATTCAGTATATTGAGAATACACACGTAGATCAATTCTTGACGTTAACAGAAAAACCTCAAGCTCCAATTGTTATAACAAACCCAGCACTGGTTTCAGTAACAAGTGCGACTCTTCGTGGCACAGTCAATCCGAATGGTCAAATAACATCAGCTATCTTTGAGTGGGGCGAAACAACCGATTATGGCCATACTATTTCGTCTACATTTAACCCGATAAATGGCGCTGGCAATTCTTCGGTTAGCGCTGTTCTGAATAGCTTAACCCCTGACACCAGATATCATTACCGTATAATAGCTTCAAATGATAGCGGTACTTCTTATGGATTAGATGGCACTTTCGCAACTTCCTCTTTTATTCGCATTACGGCAGATACAATCGGTAATAGTGGCGGAAGATCGATGGGTAGTAGCTGGGGCGATTTTGATAACGATGGGGATTTAGATTTGTTTGTAGCAAATTATGGCGAAAGTGATTTTCTTTACATGAACACAGACGTGGGTGATTTTAGCCTCATTTCCTCAGGAGCAATATTTTCAGGTGGAGGCGCTTCTAGAAGCGGCAGTTGGGGAGATTATGACAACGATGGTGATTTGGACTTATTTGTAGCGAACGATGTCGAAAACAACTTTTTGTTCAGGAACGACAGTCAAGACGGCTTTAGAAAAATTTCCGCTGGTCCTATAACAAGTGATGGTGGAATTTCTCGTAGCGGCAGTTGGGGCGATTATGATAATGACGGCGATCTGGACTTGTTCGTCGCCAATGCTCCCGAAAACAACAACTTTTTGTATGAGAATACCGAAAGTGGCTTCCAAAAAGTAACGACGAGTGTAGTTGTATCTGACAACGGTGACTCTCAATGTGGTAGTTGGGGCGATTTTGATAATGACGGTGATCTGGATTTATTTGTAGCCAATGCTTCTGGAGAGAATAACTTTCTATATGAAAATACGGAAAGCGGCTTTCAAAAATTAACGGCGGATGTAATTGTATCTGATAACGGTGATTCTCAAAGTAGTAGTTGGGGTGATTATGACAATGACGGCGATCTGGATTTATTTGTCGCTAACGGCTCAGGAGAGAGTAACTTTTTATATGAAAATATCGGTAACGGAAGCTTTCTAAAAGTAACGACTGGCGCAATTGTTTCAGATGGGCATAATTCTCAAAGCAGTTGTTGGGGAGATTATGACAATGATGGTCTGTTAGATTTGTTTGTTTCAAACAATGACTCCGAAAATTTTCTATACAAAAATAACGGCAATGGAAACTTTCAAAAAATCTCTGGTAGTGTAATTGTTGTCGATAATACAGATTCAAGAGGCGCCAGTTGGGGCGATTATGATAATGACGGTGATCTAGATTTGTTTGTAACAATTTTCGGAAATAACAACTTACTGTATCAAAACCTCGAAACCAACAACAATTGGATTAACATTCGAGCAAAAGGCAGAATTTCAAACTCATCGGCAATTGGCACAAAAATTCGTATTAGAGCGAATATCAATGGAAAGCCAGTCTGGCAAATGCAAGAAATTTCAGGGCAAACAGGCTTAGCTAGTCAAAACAGCCTTAATGTCGAGTTAGGAATCTGGATCTCGTCAATTGTCGACTCTATAAAAATCGAATGGACCTCCGTGATAAAGCAGATTGCTACGAATTTGGAGCCAGATCAATTTTTGACTATCGCTGAAAAAGGAAACAATAACCGACCAGCATTAGCCAATTCACTTCCGGGTCTTCGACTAGGTAGAAACGGAGACGTTTTTCAACGAGATTTAGAGCAAAGCCCCACCGTATTTCTAGACCCGGACAACGATAACTTAAGCTATAGAGCTTCCAGTTTGGATACAACTATTGCGATTGTTCAAATAAGTGGTAAGACATTACAAGTGACTTCCCGCTCTGAAGGCCAAACCGATATTACCGTTACAGCAGACGACGGTTTCGGAGGGATAACCAAAGATCAATTTAGTGTTTTCGTTCAGGCCGAATTCCGTCGACCCGAAATCCAGGCGTTCCAGGCAGAGTCATCACCCCTAAACCAGGATCTGGAAATCACCGCACGCATTACGGACGATGATGGTATTGTAAGCACGTTTTTGTTGTACCGCGAAGCAGGCAAGAACAATTTTACCCAAGCGGTCATGCGTTTGGAAGAAACGGTTTATGTCGGAACGATACCCTCGGAAGACATTTCCACTCGTGGTCTTGAATATTATTTGACGGCAACAGACAACGCGGGCGGAGCAACCCGCGAACCTGTTTTAGATGAATTTTCAATACAAGTTGCGTTTGAGAATCCAGGTGTTTCCAGCCCGGCTCTTTCTTCCGGCAATTTCCTAGAATCAGGGTATCGTCTTTTTTCCGTTCCGTTTGAATTGGAAAACAATGCCCCGGAATCTGTCTTGATCGACGATCTAGGAGAGTATGGCAGTACACACTGGCGTTTTTTTGAGCTTGATCCCGACCAAAACTACGTCGAGTATCCGAATACTTCTGGATTCGCACCGGGTAAGGCTTTTTGGCTCAATGTCGTGGATGCTGGCAAAGTAGTGAGAACAGGAGCGGGAAAAACCAATGTTACCTCAGGGCCATTCCAAATTCCTTTGCATCCGGGCTGGAATTTTATCGGCAATCCGTTTGATTTTCTCATTCCTATCTCGCATCTCTCGCGCAAAAGCGGCGAGGCGGTTGAGTTGCGCGCTTACGACGGCGCCTGGAACGATCCGGACAGCATCCAGGTCGAGTCCATCGAATCTTTTTCGGGCTACGCCATTGCCAACAATCAAACGATGTGGGACACCTTGCTGGTCGATCCGGATCTCTCGCGTACGCCAAACTCACTTGCCAAAACCAATAGCCCACACAAATCAACGACTGCGGCAACGTGGGCCATCCGCATCCATGCCGAAAACGGCCGCGCAAGCGATAGAGATAACATCGCCGGCGTCGCCCGCAACGCTGCCGTCGAGTGGGATTTCATGGATAAATCCGAGCCGCCGGTCATTGGCGACTTTATCTCCGTCTACTTTCCGCACCCGGAGTGGCAAAAGCCGCTAAAAAGCTACTGTCGCGATTTTCGCCCCGAGCCAACGGAAGGCGAAATCTGGGATTTCGAAGTGAGAACAAGCTCAACCGATAAGGTTTTGCTCACTTTCAAGAACATGGAAAGCGTGCCCGTCGAGTTTCAAGTCTGGCTAGTAGATGAAGCGGCGGGAGTTGCGCGCAATCTGCGCGAGCGCAATCAATACAGCCTCGCCGGTCGCGGGCCGGAGTCGCCGCGAGCGCTAAAATTGGTGGTTGGCAAGCAGAGTTTTGTCGAGGAGCAAGTGGCGACGTATCAGGAGATTCCGCAAACTTTTGAATTATCACAAAACTTCCCCAACCCCTTCAATCCGTCCACAACCATCCGCTACGGTCTGCCGCGCGCGGAGAAAGTCACGCTCAAAATCTACAACATTCTCGGCGAGGAAATTGCCGAGTTGGTGAGTGATGAACAAAAACAAGCAGGCTACCACGCCGCCGTCTGGGACGGGCGCAATCGGCAGGGAAATATCGTGGCGAGCGGTCTTTATTTCTATCGAATCAAGGCGGGGGATTTCATCCAAACGCGCAAGATGCTGTTGGTGCAATAGTTCTGAGTATAACTCCAAAATTATTTATGTTGCATACAATTAATTGGTATTGCATGTGTATCTCCAAACACACGCCGAATCAGGAATGACTATAGCATTAGAGATATCTCTCATCCTTTGACATCCTGCTAAGGGGAGATGTCTGTTACATTTCGTACTGGTTTGGCCACATTTCGAAACGGAACAGAATATAAAAAGCAGGGAGCTCTCATTTCGAGAAACTCCCTTTTGTTTTTATGCGTCTCGCGGAAACTCACCATACCACATCCAACACTGCAGACGATATTCACAACCGCGACAATGCCTGGACCGATTGGGCGCAAATACTTCCGCTGAGACGCCTTTGATAACCTCCTTTGCTAAAAAGAACAATTTTTGATGGTCGCGCCGGACGTGCAAGGTTCGCAAGCGGCGAATCTCAGGATCAGAGACTGTCGGGGGGCACTTTAAAACCGGCCATTAATGGGCACTTTAGATTGCTTCAAAAGCGGCCACTTCAGAAGCGGTTAATTTTAGCTTTTTCCCTGTTTTTTGGCAACAGCTTTTTGATTTTCATTTTTTTGCGTCATGGTTCTCAATCGATAGCTTCTGCCGGTGATTTTTAGAAGGAAGGCGTCTTCCAGAAGCCGATCAAGGATTGCCGAAGTCGCGGCAGTGTCGCCTAGCAGTTTACCCCAATCTTCAATCGGCCTGTTGGTAGCGATCAAACATGATCCCTTG